>NZ_JBVVPQ010000046.1:0-53706 GCF_055811695.1 Bradyrhizobium sp. MI1.3
GCGAAGGTGTGTCTGCAAGTTGAATCTGCATTGGAGGATGACGATGCTGCCCCTTGCTCCGTCATTGCGAGCGCAGCTAAGCAATCCAGTGTCTTTCCGCAGAGGGATTCTGGACTGCTTCGCTGCGCTCGCAATGACGATGTGGAGAGAACGTGCGACATACTCCGCTCTCGTGCCCCGGACGCAGCGCAGCGTCCCTTCGACGATGCGCTGCAGAGCCGGGGCCCATCTCGCCGCACTGTATCATGTCACTGCTGGGTCCCGGCTCTGCGCAGCAACGCAAGAGCGTTGCAGCGCGCCCAGGACACGAGCTGCACCGAGTCCGCGTCACAATGTTTGCAACAACTTGTCGGCGGCCCGGATATCGGCTGTCTCTGAGCCCTGGGCGAAGCCTTCATACGCCAATTGAAGCCATCGCTTCGCTTCCTCGCGCCGGCCGCGTTCGGCAAGGAGCCCCGCGAGATCGATCGCGGCCCGCAGCTCCCAGGCTTTGGCGCCTTTGCGACGACTCAATTCCAGTGATTGGACGAAGTGGGCTTCTGCCTGATCAGCGTCGGGCTGGGGCCTCGCCAAGAGAACCCTTCCCTTCATGCGCAGCAGCTCGGGCATGTACAGATGATCGCCGCTTTGCTCGACGAGGCGGATCGCATCGTCGATCAGGCCCGCACTCCGCTCGATCTGCCCAAGCGCCATCAAGCCCTGAACAAGCGCGATGTTGAACGTCGTGGTGAGCAGCTCGTAGCCGGCATCGTGGAGCTCACGCAGACACGTCCCGATCGTCTCGACGCCTTCGGCGGCATGGCCGCGCCGGATCGCCAGTTCGCCTTTGACGCCGCGGCCGACCGCAAGATAGGGGCCCATGGACCGCGATTCGGCATGGGCGATGAAGCGGTCGATGTTCTCTTCCGCGGCATCGAGGTCTCCGCTCCAGAGATCGATCGAGACCGCCCAGATCAACGCAATGCAGAGCGTGATCGGATGGTCCATCTGCGCGGCCTCGACGACCGTCTGTCGGGCCAGTTGCAGCGCATCCGCGGGGCGGCCCTGCAACCAGAACTCGCGCGCGAGCGAGATGCCGGCCCGGTTGCGGTGATCGAAGCCATAGACGGTGCTGATCCGTTCCGTGCCCGGCCCATGCCAGGCGGCCTCCAGCATCGTCAGCGCGTCGCGGTGCTCGCCGGCAAGATGCAAGGAGACACCGAGGAGCGAATGGGCGAGGGCGAGGGAGGCGGCATCGCCGAGTGTCCCGGCGACCGTAAGGCTTTGCTGCGCATAGCCGAGCGCGGCGTCGAACTGTCCCATCCGCTCGTGGAAGATATGCATGCGCCCGAGCAGCTGGAGCTGGTTCGGCGCGTCGCCGCGCGCCTCGGCGATCGCAAGGCTTCGGCTCAAGGCGGCACGCGCCGCTTCGCTGCCGCCGCGCGTGAACATCAAGGTCAGTCCGAGCGCGGCCTGGATGTGCATTTCCTCGGCGCCGCCGCGCGAGAAGGGATCGATCGCAAGCAGCGCCCGTTCAGACCAGCGCCGGCACTCGACCAGCAACGACATCGCGAGAAAAATTGGCGCTGCAGCTGCGGCCAGTGCAATGCCGATGCTGGCATCGCCGTCCGTGCCAAAACACCAGTCCAGCGCCGCGCGCACGTTGTGAAGCGCGGAAAAGTGGACCGCGCGCTCGTCGGCGCTCGGCACCGTGGCCCACGTCGTGCCGGCCTGCTCCAGCCATTGCCGGTAATAGGTCGCGTGCCGGGCGGCGAGCGCCGCGTCATCAGGCTCGATCTCGAGCAGATAGGCGCGCGTCGTGTCGAGCAGACGGTAACGCATCATGGCGCCGACCGGCCGCGCCGCGACCATCGACTTGGCCACCAGGCCGTCGATGGCGTCGAACAGGCGGGAGCGGTCGACACGTTCGTCCGGCACGATCTCGAGTGCGGCGTCGATGGTGAAGTGACCGGCGAAAACCGCGAGCCTGCGCAGCACGAGGCGTTCGATGTCGGACAAGAGCCCGTAGCTCCATGCCAGCGTCGCCTGCAACGTCTTCTGTCGCGGCGGCGCCGTGCGCTGGCCCTGCCAGAGCAGATTGAGGCGCTCGTCGAGCAGTGCTGCGGTCTGCTCCAGGCCGTAGGCTTCGACGCGGCCGGCGGCGAGTTCGATCGCCAGCGCCATGCCGTCGAGCTTGCGGCAGATCCCGGCGACGATCGCGGCATTGACATCGTCGAGCGCGATCTGCGCGCCGCCGGCCGTGGCACGTTCGAGGAAGAGTTGAAGCGCGGGATAAGTCTGCGCCGCGGCCGCCGTCAGCCCAGGATTGTCGGGCGGAACGGCGAGCGGCGCCAAGCGATAGACCTGCTCGCCCTCGACCCGCAGGGCTTCGCGGCTCGTCGCCAGGATATGGACATGCGGTGCGGCGTGGAAGATGTCGGCGGCCAGCGGCGCCGCCGTGGCGATGACGTGCTCGCAATTGTCGAGGATCAGCAGCATCCGCTTGTCCCTGAGATGCGCGAGCAGCGCAGGCAGAGGATCCTCGGTTTGCGCCGGCAAGCCCAGCATCAGCAGGATCGAGGTGATCACGAGATCGGGATCGCTCAGCGCGGCAAGATCGACGAAATGTGCGGCGTCGGAAAATGTCGCGAGCAGGTCGTGAGCGATGGCCACGGCAACGGCGGTCTTGCCGACACCGCCCGGGCCGGCAATCGTGACGAAGCGCGAGGCGATGAGCCTGTCCGAGACGGCGGCGACCGCATCGTCGCGCCCGACCATCCGTTGCAGCCGGTTCGGCAGTTTGACGGGCGGCAATTCCGTTCGCGCTACGGTGCGCCCTTCCGCCGGGATATTCACCTGCGAGATCGGCGCCACGAAGCAATAGCCGCGGCCGGAGAGTGTGGTGATGTAGCGGGCTCCGTTCTTGCCGTCGCCAAGGGCCTTGCGAAGCGCCGCGACGTGAAAGCGCAGATTGGCGTCCTCGACCGTCATGCCGGGCCACACCAGCGCCATCAGATCATACTTGCTGACGACCTGGTTCGGCCGCGACATCAGTGCGAGCAGCGTGTCGAAGGCCTTTGCGCCGAGCGGCAGCGCGACGCCGTCGCGCGTCACAAGTCTTTCATTTGGCGTCACGGTGAATGGCCCAAACGAGAGGGTTCCCGTTGCGGTGCCGGCCGGCTCGGTCATGGCGGAATCCTGATCCCTTCGAGCGGATCGGATAGCCACATGATCGCAATCCGGCAAGACCGTCCCGCGCGTCGCGATCAGACTGCGAATGCAGGCCTTGTGAGGCGCGCGCGCCGAGACCTCACAAGTTCTCACAACTCCCAACGGGTGTGTCGCGGCAGCCGCTGCTAGTCAGTTGTGCGACGGCAAGGAGACCTTCATGACCCAAGCGGCGAAACTGCTCTACACGGCCCGGACCCGTACCAGCGGCGGGCGACATGACGGCATATCGCGCAGTTCCGACGGCCGCCTGGATGTCAAGCTATCGCCGCCGGGCGGCACCGGCATCGGCACCAATCCCGAACAATTGTTCGCGGCCGGCTGGTCGGCCTGCTTCGAGGGCGCGATGGAGATCGCCGCCCGCAAGCGGAAGATCGAGCTCCCCAGGAAATGCGCGATCGATGCGGAGATCGACCTCGTGCTCCACGAGGGCGCTTATTCGCTCAGGGCACGCCTCGACATCAGCCTGCCCGGCCTCGATCGCGAGATCGCGCGCGGCCTCGTCGACGAAGCGCACCAGACTTGCCCCTATTCCAAAGCTGTCCGCGGCAACATCGACGTCTCGGTCGCGCTGATCTGACGCAACACCACCAACCATCAGAAAGGTAGCACCATCATGAAACAGATCATCGATCAGCACCGCCGCCAGTTCTTTGGAATCGCCGCGGGAACCGTCGCCGCCGGCCTTGGCGTGATCGGCCTCGCCCGCGCCGAAACCGAAGCGCCGCGCGCCTCCGCATCGAACGCGTCGTTCGGCGCGATCAAGCAGATCGATGCCGGCGTCCTCAACGTCGGCTACGCGGAGGCCGGTCCTGCGGACGGTCCGGTTGCGATCCTGCTGCACGGCTGGCCCTACGACATTCACGCCTTCGTCGACGTCGCGCCGATCCTGGCAAAGGCCGGCTATCGCGTCATCATCCCTTATCTGCGCGGCTACGGCTCGACCCACTTCCTCTCCGCCGAGACGCCGCGCAACGGCGAGCCGGCCGCAATGGCCGCCGACATCATCGCGCTGATGGACAAGCTCGAGATCAAGAAGGCGGTGGTCGCCGGATTCGACTGGGGCGCACGCACCGCCGACATCCTTGCTGCGCTGTGGCCGGAGCGCTGCCGCGCGCTGGTCTCGGTCAGCGGCTATCTGATCGGCAGCCAGGCGGCGGGCAGCGCGCCCTTGCCGCCGTCGGCCGAGCTGCAATGGTGGTACCAGTTCTATTTCGCGACCGAGCGCGGCCGCGCGGGATACGAGAAGTACACGCATGATTTCGCAAAACTGATCTGGAAGCTGGCCTCGCCGCGGTGGAAGTTCGACGACGCCACCTTCGACCGCAGCGCGGCGGCGCTGGACAACAAGGATCACGTCGCGATCACGATCCATAATTACCGCTGGCGGCTCGGGCTCGCCCAAGGCGAAGCGAAGTACGAGGAGCTCGAAAAGAAGCTGGCGGCAGCTCCGGTGATCAGCGTGCCGACGATCACGATGGAAGGCGACGCCAACGGCGCGCCGCATCCAGATCCAAGCGCCTATGCCAAGAAGTTCTCCGGCCGGTACGACTATCGCCTGATCACCGGTGGCATCGGCCACAATCTGCCCCAGGAGGCTCCGGAAGCCTTTGCCAAAGCCGTCATCGACGCCGACGGCGGTGCCTGAGGAGTTTGACAGCACCTCGGTCCGGCAATGCTGGACCGAGGCCTGACTTGCGATCGCAGTTCAACAAAGCGTCATGACGACAATGAAATCTGAAAAGTCAAAATTTCAATCCTCTACGGCGATGATCGTGCTGGCCGTGCTCCTCCTCGTCGTTGTCCTGACCTGCGTGCCGTATCTGGTCACAATCGCTTTCGCGCAGGGCGAGGGCGATGCCTCGCCGATCTTCGGCGTCACCGTCCCGGAGGGCTACAAGCAGTGGGAGCTGATCGCGCCGGCGGAGGAGGCGGCTCCCCTGGACGAGCTGCGTGCCGTGGTCGGCAACAGGACCGCGATCGATGCCTATCAAGGCGGCAAGCTTCCGTTCCCGGACGGGACAATTCTGGTCAAGCGCGCCTGGAAGCGGAAGCAATCGCCCGAATTTGCGTCCGCGACGATTCCCGGTGAGGCCACCACCGTCCAGGTGATGGTGAAGGATTCCAGAAAATATGCCTCGACCGGCGGCTGGGGATTTGGTCGCTTCGTCAACGGCAAGCCGGTCGACGAGGCCCAGCATCGCACCTGCTTCGCCTGCCACGAAGCTCGTGTGAAGAGCCGCGACTACGTGTTTACGAGGCTTGCACCTTGAGTGCGGAAGTTCACTCCGCCGCCACCATCTGCTGCGTGCGCCACTGGCCGAGCAGGGCGCGCAGCGAAGCCGGCTTGACCGGCTTGTTGAGCACCGCGACCTTTTCGTCGCGCGCAGCCATTTGCACGGCGGGGCTGCGGTCGGCGGTGATCAGGATCGCGGGGATGCCGTCACCGAAGCGGCGGCGGATGTCGCGGATCGCCGCGATGCCGTTGCCGCGGTCGAGGTGGTAATCGACCAGCAGGCCGGTCACGCGGCGGCCGGCAGTTTCGATCGCGGCGATCGCGCCCTCGGGATCGGCGACCGCGATCACTTCGGCGTCCCAGGCCTTCAGCAGCGTGCGCATGCCGTCGAGGATCGCGGCGTCGTTCTCGATGCAGACGATCAGGGTCCCCGAGATCGAGGTGCGTGCGAGCGGCGTCGCACTGGTCACGGCCGCGGTGTGGGTGATCGCCTTTGCCGTCGGCACCGTCACGGAAAATACCGAGCCGCCGCCGACATTGGAATCGATGGCGATGTCGTGCTTGAGCACGCGTGCCAACCGCTCGACGATCGACAGGCCCAGGCCGAGGCCGCGGGCAATTCGCGCGCCCTGCTCGAGGCGGTGGAATTCCTTGAAGATCTCGCCGCGCTTGACCGCCGGGATGCCGACGCCGGTGTCGTAGACGCAGATCTTCAGCGTGGCGCCGCGGCGGCGGCAGCCGACCAGCACGCGCCCGCGCGGGGTATATTTGATGGCGTTGGAGATCAGGTTCTGCAGCAGCCGCCGCAGCAGGAGACGATCCGACTCCACCGGCAGCGAGCACGGCACGAAGACGAGCGCCAGATTCTTGGCGCGCGCGATCGGCGCGAACTCGATCTCCAGCGAGCGCATCAGGTCGGCCATCTTGAAGCTCGAGATCGAGGTCGTCATCGCGCCGGCGTCGAGCCTGGAGATGTCGAGCAGCGCGCCGAGGATCTCCTCGATCGCCTGGAGCGATTCGTCGATGTTCTCGACCAGTCGCGTCTCCTCGCCGCTGTGCTGACGCTCGACCAGACTCGTGACATAGAGCCGCGCCGCGTTCAGCGGCTGGAGAATGTCGTGGCTGGCGGCGGCGAGAAAGCGCGTCTTGGAGATGCTGGCGTCTTCGGCCGCGCTCTTGGCCAGCGCCAGCTCGGAATTCAGCCGGGTCAGCTCCTCGGTGCGGTCGCGCACCCGCTTTTCCAGCGTCGCATTGGCGCGCTCCAGCGCTTCGGCCGCCTCGAACGTGGGCGTGACGTCGGTGAAGGTAATGACGAAGCCGCCGCCGGGCATGCGGTTGGTCAAGATCTCGATCACCATGTGGCGGTCGGGCAGGCGCTCGAGATAAGGCTCGCCGTCTGTGGTGTAGGCCACCAGCCGGCGCTCCAGCATGGCCTCGCGCTCGATCGGGTCGGCCGGCTCGCTCACGCCCATGAATTCCAGGATTTCACGCAAGGGCGTGCCGAACTGGATGAAATGCGGAGGAACGTTGAGGAGATCGCCGAACTGCCGGTTGGAGCAGATCAGTTGCAGATCGGCATCGAACACCGCGATGCCCTGGCGCACATGGTTGAGCGCGGTCTGGAGGATCTCGCGGTTGAAATGCAGCGCCGCATGGGAATCGTCGAGCAGTTTCAGCGCAGCCTTGGCGGAGACCGTCCGCTTGCGCAACAGCAGCGACATCACCAGACGCGAGGAGGCCGCGCCGATCGAGGAGGCGATCAGGTGCTCGGCGTGCTGCAGCAGCTCGAAATCGGCGGGTGCCCCGGACTCCAGCCGCACATTGCGCCGCGCGGAGAATGCCTCGAACGAATGCCGCGCGCGGTCAGGCCCGAGATATTGCGCCACCGTGGTCTGGATGTCCTGCACCGTGACGGTGGTCCGCCAGCGCCGGAAATTCGGGGAAATCGGCGCGAGCGTGTTGGGGACGAACAGATCGGCCTGGACCAGCTCGATCGAAGACGGCCGGCGCGCCAGCGACAGCAGCACATAGGTGAGGATGTTGAGCGACAGCGACCAGACGACGCCGTGCATCAGCGGCGGCAAATCGGCGCCGAACAGCGCCTGCGGCCGCAGCGCCTCGATCCCGAACGGGCCGTGCTGGAGCAGCAGGATCCCCGCCGTCGAAGTATCCATGAAGCTCGGGATGAACAGCGTGTAGAGCCACACCGCGAACCCGACCAGCATGCCGCCGATCGCGCCGCGCGCGGTCGCGCGCCGCCACAGCAGCCCGCCGAAGAAGCTTGGTGCAAGCTGGGCGATGGCGGCAAAAGACAGTAGGCCGATCGCCGCGAGCTGGGTGTTGCCGAGCGCGCGGTAGTAGAAATAGGCCATCACCATGATGGCGAAGATCGCGAGCCGGCGCGAGCGCAACAGGAAGTCGCTGAAATCGGCGCCGCCGGTGCGCCCCTCGGGCCGTCGTTGCAGCACCAGGGGCACCACGAGGTCGTTCGAAACCATGATGGAGAGCGCGACGCATTCGACGATCACCATCGCGGTCGCCGCCGACAGCCCGCCGACGAAGACGGCGACGCTGAGCAGATCCGCACCGCCCTCCATCGGCAGTGCCAGCACGTACATATCAGGATCGGCGGCGCCGAACGGGAAGCTGACGAGGCCGGCGAACGCGATCGGGATCACGAACAGATTGATGGCGATAAGATAGAGCGGAAACAGCCAACGCGCGCGGCCGACCTCGGCATCCGAGGAATTCTCGACGACGCTGACGTGGAACTGGCGCGGCAGTAGCATGATCGCGCAGAGCGACAGCAGCGTCATGGTCAGGAAGTTGCCGATCGACGGCGAATAGTTGATGACGCGCACCGCCTCCGGTGTCTTCATCGCGCGCTCGATCAGTTCGTGCGGCGAGAACATCCAGAACGTGACGAAGATGCCCGCGGCGAGGAAGGCGACCAGCTTGATGATGGATTCGGTTGCGACCGCCAGCATCAGGCCGTGCTGGTGCTCGGTGGCGTCCGTCTGCCGCGTGCCGAACAGCACCGCGAAGGCCGCCATCGCCAGCGTCACCATCAGCGCCACGTCGCCGACGATCGGGATGTGGGAGAAGGCCTGGTCTTCGCTCAGGATGGTTTCGAGCGAGGAGGCCACCGCCTTGAGCTGCAGCGCGATGTAGGGCACCGAGCCGATGATCGCGATCAGTGCGACAGTTGCCGCCACCGCCTGGCTCTTGCCATAGCGCGCGCCGATGAAATCGGCGATCGAGGTGATGTTGTGGGCTTTCGCGAGTTGGATCACGCGGCGGAGGACGCCGGCGCCGAGCCCGATCATCAGGACCGGGCCGACATAGATCGCGAGGAAGTCGGTGGAGGTGCGGGTGGCGAAGCCGACCGAGCCGAAGAAGGTCCAGGAGGTGCAGTAGATCGCCAGCGACAGCGGATAGATCAGCCCCGAGGCGCGGCCGCGCCCGGCCCGCGAGCGGCGGTCGCCATGGCTCGCCACCAGGAACAGAAAGCCGATATAGCCGAAGGCGGCGGCGATCACGCCCCAATCGTGCAGCATGGCGAGCGTGCTTCTCCCGGGGGCGCGCTGGCCGCGCCCGATCTCATTTTCCCTGTAAATCTAGCGCGTTGGGCGGGTGGAGGCGACAGCGAAATGCCGCGCGGGCGCGGGAACCGGGGTTGTCGTTAAGCGGTGCGCTGCCCCAAAGCTGCGCTGCCTCGGGCTCACCGAGAGAGTCCCCGCGCGGTACCCCCCTCCCTGACCCTCCCCCACAAGGGGGGAGGGAACGGAGAGAGCGTCCGCGTCGCAAGAATTCGAGACCGACCGTTACGCTGTGCGGCTACCCGATGTAAGGAGCCGCAACTCTCTCGCTCCCTCCCCCCTTGTGGGGGAGGGTGGGGAGGGGGGTAGCTCCGGGGACGGTGAAACTTAGATCGAAGAGAAGGCGAAGAAGCCTACTCCGCCGCCAGCGACTTCTCGCGAAGCGGCAGACCCAGGCGGTCCCACACTTGCAGCAGGGCTTCGGCGAGCTGATCGATCAGGCCATCGTCGTGATAGGGCGAGGGCGTGATGCGCAGGCGTTCGGAGCCCTTGGCGACCGTCGGATAGTTGATCGGCTGGATGTAGATGCCGTGCTGTTCGAGCAAGAGGTCGGAAGCCTGCTTGCACTTCTCGGCATCGCCGATGAACAGCGGGACGATGTGGGTGTCGCTCGACATCACCGGCAGGCCGGCGGCGTTGAGGATCGCCTTGACCCGGGCGGCGCGATCCTGGTGACGCTCGCGCTCCCAGCTCGACGTCTTCAGATGCTTGATCGCCGCGGTCGCGGCCGAGCAGATCGCCGGCGGCAGCGCGGTGGTGAAGATGAAGCCTGGCGCATAGGAGCGCACGGCGTCGATGATCTGGCCGTTGGCGGCGATGTAGCCGCCGAGGCAGCCGAACGCCTTGGCGAGCGTGCCTTCGAGAATGTCGATGCGATGCATCACGCCGTCGCGCTCGGCGATGCCGCCGCCGCGCGGGCCGTACATGCCGACGGCGTGGACCTCGTCCACATAGGTCATCGCGCCGTACTTCTCGGCGAGGTCGCAGATCTTGGCGAGCGGGGCGATGTCGCCGTCCATCGAATAAAGGCTCTCGCAGGCGATCAGCTTGGGCCGGCTCGGGCCGGCGGCCTTCAACAGCGCTTCGAGATCGGCGAGGTCGTTGTGGCGGAACACGACCCGCTCGCAGCCGGACTGGCGGATGCCCTCGATCATCGAATTGTGGTTGAGCTCGTCCGACAGGATCAGGCAGTTCGGAATGAGCTTTGCGATGGTCGCGATGCCGGTCTGGTTCGAGACGTAGCCGGACGTGAAGAGCAGCGAGGCTTCCTTGCCGTGGAGATCGGCGAGCTCGGCCTCGAGCTGCACCAGCGGATGATGCGTGCCGGCGATGTTGCGGGTGCCACCTGCGCCGGTGCCGACCCGGGTCGCGGTCTCGACCATCGCGCCCACCACCTTCGGGTGCTGGCCCATGCCGAGATAATCGTTGGAGCACCAGATCACGACGTCGCGCTTGCCCTTGGGCGAATGCCAGAGCGCATGCGGGAACCGGCCGGCAATGCGCTCGAGATCGGCGAACACGCGGTAGCGCCGCTCGGTGTGGAGACGATCAAGGGCGGAATTGAAGAACTGGGCGTAATCCATCGTCAAACCTGCAGCGGAACCGACCAAAGACCCGCATATCCTTAGAGCTTTTCCAGCTCCAATGTCTATGCGCTATCCCACATTTGGACCTGCGGGGCATTTGGGCAAAATGCCCTATCGTGCGATTTGAAACTTGATCCGGATCAAGTTCGCGCGAGACGTAATGTTGCTCTGCACCATTGCGCCCGGGCTATCTGCGCGCCCCGATCGCCTGATGGGCGTGCGCGGCGGACTTGCGCACATGTCCGTCGTCATCGTTCAGCAGCGGGGTCAGCGCGGGTAGGACGTCCGGATCGCCGAAAGTCTCGGCGATCTCGCAGGCCCACAATCGATGCCGCGGAAGCTCATCCCTGGAAAATGCATCGAACAGCAGCCGCCAATTGCCCGCGGCGGCGCCTCGCCGTAAGGTCCGCGCGGCTTCCTTCCGAACTCCGATTTCCGGATCGCGCCTGTAGAGATCAAAGGTCGAATGGAAATCCGCCTCATGCCAGATTTCCGCAAGGGCGCGAAGCGCGCACTCCCGCGTCGATGCTTCGGGCGCCCTCAGAAGGGGCAGCACGAGATCATGAGCTTCGGCAAGCTTCCATTGCTCGACGATGCCGCAGGCGGTGCGCCTGACGTAGTCTGACGTGTCGGAAAACGCAGTGGTAATAATCGTGCGGAGTTCATGCCCCCGCTTGTGTTGTCCGATGACCTCGATTGCGGTTCGCCGTACAAAGGCATCGCTCGCCGTTGACAGTGTCCGAAGCTCGCCCAGCGCTTCGTCGTCGTCCCGTGCGAGCAGGTTGCGGATGGCCTCATGGGTCATCGGCGGCCCCTGAAACTCAGGTCGTCCTGAACTGCAACACGCCGTCTTTCATTTCCGCCGTCAGCCGGCCTTCCACGATCATGTAGTTGACGTGGGCGACCAGTTCGCCGGCGGCGAAACCCATCTGGTGTTCGTCCAGCACGTGCTTGTTGAACACCACGGGCACCAAGGCGCGCGAGGTCTGCGGCACCTCGCGGCAGGCTTCCGCGATCAGGCGGCAGCGCTCCTCGTGGTGATCGGCGAGCTGCTTGATGCGGGTCTTCAGCCCGTAGAACGGCACGCCGTGGCCGGGCAGCACCAGCACGTCATAGGGCAGCGTCGTGGTGAGGCTGGCGAGCGAGGCCAGATATTCGCCGAGCGAGTTCTGGTCGGGTTCGACCGCCCACACGCTGACGTTCGGCGAGATCTTGCTCAGCACCTGGTCGGCCGAGAGGAACAGCTTGTCGTCGGCGCAATACAGCATCACCTGGTCGAGCGCGTGACCGCCGCCGGTGATCACCTTGAAGCGGCGCGTGCCGATCACGACGTCCTCGCCATGCGAGATGCGGCGGTAGGACGGCGGCAACACCGAGACGCGCTTGAGATAGTCCTGGCCGCGGCCGAGCAGCTTTTCCGTGAGCGACTCGTCCATGCCGTGGCGGCGGAAGAACAGCCGCTGCGCCTCCTTCCGCTCCTCGGTGCCGCGGTTCTGGTGATAGACCGATTGCAGATATTCGACCTGAGACATCACCAGCGGGCAGTTGAATCGCTCGACGATCCACCCGGCCAGACCGACATGATCGGGATGGGAATGGGTCACGATCAGGCGCGTGATGTTGACGCCCTTCAGTGGTCCGTCGAACAGCTTCGTCCAGGCTTCGATCGTCTCCTCATTGCCGAAGCCGGCATCGATCATGGCGTAGCCGTCGCCATCGGCGAGCAGATAGATGTTCACATGGTTGAGGCGGAACGGCAGCTTCAGCCGCACCCACAACACGCCGGGCTTCACCTCGACGACCTCTTCGGGGCCGGGATGCTGTTCCCAGGGATAGCGCAGGGCGTCGGCGGAGGACTGCACGGTATCGGTCTTTGCGTTCATGCTACCGGCTTAAACCCGCTCGCCGCGGCGCGCCAGCCGAAAAAGGACGCTGGCGCGCCCGCATAGCGGTCATTCCGGGTTGCGGAACGGCGGCTTACGCCGCCCGCATGTTGTTGAGGAACGCGTCGATCTCTCCGCGCAGCATGTCGGCTTCGCGGCGGAGCGCGTCGGAGGCGCCGAGCACTTCGTTCGCCGCTGCACCGGCTTCCGCCGAAGCCGTGGAGACGCCGACGATGTTGCTGGAGACCTCGCTGGTGCCACCGGCCGCATGCTGGATGTTGCGGGCGATCTCGCGTGTCGCCGCGCCCTGTTCCTCGACCGCGGCGGCGATCGTCGTGGTGACGTCGTTGATCTCGCCGATGATCCGGCCGATGCCCTGGATGGCGCCGACTGCCGAAGTCGTCACCGACTGCATGCTGGCGATCTGGCTGCGGATCTCCTCCGTTGCCTTGGCGGTCTGGCTCGCGAGGCTCTTCACCTCGGAGGCGACCACCGCGAAGCCGCGGCCGGCTTCACCCGCGCGCGCCGCCTCGATGGTGGCGTTGAGCGCCAGCAGATTGGTCTGCGAGGCAATCGTCTGGATCAGGTCGACCACCACGCTGATGCGGCTCGCGCTGTCGGCGAGGCTTTGCACCGTGGCGTCGGTCGCGCCGGCTTCGTCGACCGCTTTCCTGGCGATCGCGGCCGAGGTGACGACCTGCTTGCTGATCTCCTCGATCGAAGACGACAGCTGCTCCGTGCCTGACGATACGGTCTGCACGTTGACCGAGGTCTCTTCGGCTGCGGAGGCAACCGCGTTCACCAGCGCGTTGGACTGGTCTGCCGTGTTCGACATGCTCTGAGCGGTCGATTGCATCGAATTGGCCGACTGCGCGAGATTGTCGAGTGCGGAGCGGACCGCGCCCTCGAATTCTGCAATCTTCGCCTCCATCTGCGCCGCACGCTCGGCCTTGGCGACGCGATCCCTGTCCTGCTCGCTCGCAAGCGCCCGGGCTTCGATCATGCTGTCGCGGAACACCGTCAGCGTTTCCTTCATCGCGCCGATCTCGTCGTTCTGCCGGGAGCGGACGATCTCGGTGTCGAGATCGCCGGCCGAGAGCAACTGCATGGCGCGTTGAAGCTCGCGAATGCGGCGCAGGATGTTGCGGCCGACATAGAGCCAGACGAACAGCGCCGAGCCGACCAGCGTCAGTGCGCCGAGTGCCAGCATCGCGGTGGTCGCGAGCGAGATCTCCTGCCGCGCCTGGAAGGTCGACGCATTGGTCTCCTTCTGCACACCCTCGACCAGCTGCTGCACGCTGATGCCGAGGCCGACATTGAGCTTGCGGGCCTCGTCCAAAATGGTCTGGCCGTAATCGATGGCGTCGAGCTCCTTCTGGCGGATCTTGAACACGCCGGACTTGCCTTCGCCGAAGGCGAACAGCTTTTGCACGGTATCGCGCACCGCTTGCATCGAGGCAATGTTCGGCAGGTCCTCGAGGTTCGACTTGACGCGGTCGCGCGTCGCCTTGAACTCTTTCTCGATCGCCTCCAGCGTATCGCTGTTGTTGGCCGACAGCGCCGCCATCATGTCGGCGGCCATCAGATTGCCGTTGGCGGAGATGGTCGCGACCTGGGAGACAGTGCGGGCGGCTTCGGTGGCATCGTCGGCGGAAACTTCCGCCGCGCCGAGGATCGCGTTCAGGCGCGTTTGCGCATCCAGCATGGCAGGACCGGCCGCACCGACGAAGGTGAGCTGCGCCTTGCGGAGCGCTTCATATTGCTTGTCATGCAGCGCGCCGGCATCGAGCCGCTCGCGCGCGGCCGACACCAGGCTCTGGGTCGCCTCGTCGATGCTCTTGGCGGTGTCGCGCAATGCGGTTGCGATCTGCTTGTCGGCGCCGAGTTCGATGATCTCGCCAAGCTTGGCCATGGCAAGCTGCTGGATCTCCTGCACCTTCTTGGTGCGTTCGTTCAGCGCCTCGTCGGACGGCGACGCCAGGAGGCCCGGCCCCTGCGCCGCGAGCGTTGCGCTTTGCGATGCGAGTTGAAGGCTGGCGGAAAGGCGCGGGATGTCGCGGCCGCTCAGGTCCATCATGGTGCTGCCGAGATGGTGGAAGACGAAGCCGGCGCCGGCTGCAATCACGAGGCCCATGCCCGCGATCACCGCGAAGGCCGTGAACAGGCTGCCGCGCACGCCCCATGTCGGCATTTTGAAACGGGGCCGGATACGACCAAGCAAACGGCCAAGGCCCAGACGGATCGCCATCGAAATTCCCCCACGCGTGATCTTTATGTTTTCGCCGCGGAGTATCCTCGGGCCAGGTTAAAAAATCGCAAGTCGCTCAATTGGTTGCGCACGTTCCGCACAGCGAAAAAAGAAGGGCCGGCAACGATGCCGGCCCTTCATCATGATAAGGTTTTGATAACCGTTCAGTAGCGCGCGACCGCCGAGTTGGCCCAGTTGAAGCGGTAGTTGACGCCCGCCTTGATGGTGTGGTCGTCGGTGGTGAAGTTGCCGGTGCCCGCCAGCGGACCACCGGTGAAGTGCGCGTCGCCGAAATTGTAGTACTGGTACTCGGCCTTGGCCGACCAGTTCGGGGCGAACATGTATTCGAGGCCGGCGCCGACGGTGTAGCCGTTGCGGTGATCGCCCGTGATGACGAAGGCCGCCGGCACGCCGCCGACAGTGACCTTCTCGTTGTTGTCGGAGTAGGCGTAGCCGCCCTTCACATAGAGCAGGCCCGGACCCCAGGTGTAGCCGACGCGGCCGGTGATCGAGCCGAGACCGCGCTGGTCGTTGGTGTAGGCGACGCCGCCCGGGAACACCGCGCCGACGCTGCCGGAGAGCCAGGAATACTGGCCTTCGACGCCGACGACGAAGTTCGGGTTGAACTGCCAGTCCGCACCAGCCTGCACGCCGCCGAGGAAACGGCCGTTGCCGTTATTGCCGGTGGAGAGGCCGCTGAAATTGTTGTCGCTGGAGAACGCGCCGCCGACATGGCCACCGATGTAGAAGCCGGTCCAGTTGTAGATCGGCGCGGCATAAGCGGGCGCGGGCGCCTTATAGTAATTGCGGTTACCGAGATCGGCACCGACTGCCGGCGCAGCAGCGCCCAGCACGAGCAGCGCAACGGTCGCAAACAGAATCTTCTTCATCGTCCAAACTCCAACACTTAGGTCCCCGGCAGGCGCGCTTTCCGCGCCGTCGTTGATTTTGCAGATAGCTCGCTTTTGACGAAAATGCTGTCACATCCGTGGCACAGCGGCAGCCAACCTAACGTATTGGGCCGTAAATGATTTTCGTGCTTAATGTCGGCTTAAGAAGTGGTGAAGGAAGGCTTAACTCGGCGCTGTCAGTGTAACTTGCGCGCGCATCTCATTAACCAAGACGGCGCCGCGCCTCATCGCGCATCTGTTCGCGGAATGCAGCGCGCTTTGCGGGCCGGTCTTCCTCGCGCACGTCATGACGATCGAAGACGTCGAACTTCTCCAGGATCGGGTAGCGCTCGCTCGCCATCGCGAGCACGCGCAGCACCTTGGTCGCGGACGGTGTCGGGCCGCTGACTTCCCAGCGCCGGATGGTGTCGGCGCCGCCCTTCTCCGGCAATCCGCAAAGCCGGGCCATGTCGGCCGCGGTGAGCTTGCGTTCGAGGACGTCCGAGAGATCGTTGCGGAGTTGCTTCAGTTCGGGACCGGTCATATCGCCTCAATACGCGAAGTCGATGAGGTGAATGCACTAGAGCATTATCGGTTCTGATTGAATCAGAACCGAAGCTCTAGATCCTTGTTTCGACGCGTTTTCTTCACGCGAACCGGCATCCACTTCGCTCGAAAACGCTTTAGCGCTGATTCGGGTCCATCCGAAGGCGAGGCGCGGTAGCGGGCGGGCGTGCTAGTCTCGCGCCCGCCGGGCTCAGCAAAGGAAAGAATAGTCGCATGCCCGTGTTCAAGCTGCCTCTGTCGGGGGACGTCGTGCAGTCCATCAACCCGATCACGTCGTTCTTCAGCCCGGCCGGCGGCCAGTTCGGTCTCGTGAACATCACGGTGGGCCAATCCTCGGCGCCCGATGTCGAGAAGGACCTACTGTCGGATGTCGGCAGTTACGGCAAGCAGATCGGCCAGGTCGCGGATGCGCTGCTCGTGGTCATTGAGCATCTGGAAGCGCTCGGTGACAGCGCATTCGGCGATGACAAGGCAATCGCGGCCTTCAAGGAACTGATGCACTCGGTCGCGACCGTCAAGGAGCGCCACAACCGCAAGGCCTGTCGTCCGCGGCGGCGCTGATCATGCCGTGCGACCGCGCTCCGGCACCTTCGTGTGCGCACGGAGTTATGAACGGAGTGCTATGGAATTCTTCCGAACAATGAACACTTGGCGTACGGGGTCTACGGCGACGAAAGGATCAGCGATGACAGGCATCAAATTCGCGATTGCCGCACTTATCACGGTTGGCCTAGCTACGGCCCCCTCCGTTGTCGAGGCGAAGAAGCACAGGTCCGCCAGACACTACAGCTCCGTTATGGCGGCCCCGAGTTATGGCAGCGTTGGAGGGTCGATGGCCGTGCCGTCGAGGGCTTACGGCAGCTCAGGACAGACGGTGGGGACGGTCACGGCGCCGTCGATCGGCACGTATAATTGGCCTTCCGTCGGCGTCACCAACTCGGTTCCGACCTGGAGCAATACCAACCCGCCGGTTCGATAGCACGCGAACGCTCTGGGCGAGAGCCGATGTCGATCAGCGCGGCCGGTCGCAAGGTGAAGATCGCAACGCCCCCAGAGGGGAGCATGCGCCCTCAGGCGCCCCGGCCGGCCTGTTGGCCGATCACGCAGCGCCATCCCGCGAGGCGCTCGGCCGGATGCTGGTTCATCCATTCGGCAAGCTGCGGCGCACCCATCAGGCACGATTGCATCGAGACGTCGGCGAAATCGGATGTGGTGACGGTCTGCTCATGACAGTTCGCTGGAGAGGCGAGGTTGCAGAGCACGGCGATGATCTTGATCACGCGAGGTTGCCTCCGTCGCTGCGACGCGCGGAGGCTCCGCTTGATGGTTCGCTCACCGGATCAGCCGGCGGGAAGATGCTGTCGTAGATCGCGCGCGCTTCCTGGATGAGGCGAATGCGCTCGCGCTCGGATTTCGAGACAAACTCAATAACCTGGCCCATGTCGTCTCCAATAGATTCTCAATCCATCATCACATGATGGAAATCATTTCATCCGGATGTGGGGTGTCGCCTTCGGCTTTGCAGCCGTGCGGGCGGTCACGAGGGATAAAAAGCCCGTGAGGATTCCGCTCCTGAGGGGGAGCGGGGTACCTTCAGCGATGCGCCGATCTCACGGCGCATCTGTTCGGCGGGGACCGCTTCGCAGCATCGTGATGAAGAGTTGAGCCCCGCGGGATGATGGCACTGCGGCACATTTTGTCGCGCGTGGAGTTGTAAGGTCACTCAGTGCACGGGTGCCTCGACGAACGGCATCGCGATTGAGAGACCGCGCCCGAAAGGATCAGCCATGACAAGAACGAAACGCTCCATTGCTGCACTTATCGCTCTCGGATTGGCTGCAGCGCCACTCGCCGTCAACGCACAAACGTCGGGGACGGGGACACCAAGCAGCACGAGCGGACGCTCCGGAGCACCAGTACAGCAAGGGACTATTGGAAGTTCCGGGCAGACCGTCGGGACCGTGACAGCGCCATCGGTCGGAACGTCCAACCAGCCCTCCGTCGGCGTAACAAACTCGGTCCCCACCTGGAACAACACGAATCCCCGACCGAAGTAGAAATCGCGATCGGCTGACTTACGCCGCCGGCGGGCGATCCTTGCGCCCCGGCACTGCCGCGAGCAGCTCGCGCGTATAGGCATGTTCGGGCGCGGCGAACAGCTGCGCGGTCGGCTTCAGTTCGACAATGGCGCCGCGCTGCATCACCGCAATGCGATCGCAGATTTGAGCAGCGACGCGCAGATCGTGGGTGATGAACAGCATCGACAGGCCAAGACGCGCCTTGAGGTCTTCAAGCAGTCTCAGCACTTGCGCCTGCACCGACACGTCGAGCGCGGAGACGGCTTCGTCGGCGACGATGATTTCGGGTTCGAGCGCGAGCGCGCGCGCGATGCCGATGCGCTGGCGTTGGCCGCCGGAGAATTCGTGCGGATAGCGTTCGAGTGCGCCGGCATCGAGGCCGACCATCTTGAGGAGATCGCGGGCGCGGTCGAACGCCACCTTCGGATCGGTGCCGGCCGCAATCGGGCCGTCGGCGATGATGTGGCCGACCTTGCGCCGCGGATTGAGCGAGGCGAACAGATCCTGAAAGATCATCTGGATGCGGTGGCGCTCGGCGCGCAGCGCCTTGCCCGCGAGCTTTGTGAGATCGGTCTCGCCGATCCGCACGGTGCCGCGATCGGCTTCGACCAGCCGCATCACAAGACGGGCCACCGACGATTTGCCGGAACCGGATTCGCCGACCAGGCCGAGCGTCTCGCCCTTGAGAATCGTGAAATTGACTTCGCGTGCGGCATCGACGCGACGGTCCTCGCGAAACCAGCCGCCCGAGGTGACGTAGGTCTTGTCCAGTCCGATCACCTCGACCGCTTTGGCCTGGTCGACGAGAGGGTTGCGGGCGGGCGGGTCCATCGTGGGCACGGCGGCGAGCAGCGCCTTGGTGTAGTCGTGCTGCGGCGCGTTGAAGACGGCCGAGGCGGGGCCTTCCTCGACCACCTTGCCGTGGCGCAACACGATGACCTGGTCGGCGATGTCGGCGACCACGCCGAAATCATGGGTGATGAACATCACCGCCATGTTGCGATTGCGCTGGAGGTTGCGGATCAGTTTCAGGATCTGCGCTTGCGTGGTGACGTCGAGCGCGGTGGTCGGCTCGTCCGCAACCAGCACCGCCGGTTCGAGCGCGAGCGCCATCGCGATCATGGCGCGTTGGCGCTGGCCGCCGGAGAGCTGGTGCGGATAGGCGCGCACGATGCGCTCGGGGTCGGGGAGGCCGACCTCGCGCGCCAGCGACAGCGCCTTGGCGCGCCGCTCCCTCGGCGTGAGCAGCCCGTGCGCCTCGAACATCTCCGCCATCTGATCGCCGATCCGCATCAACGGATTGAGCGCGGTCATCGGCTCCTGGAAGATCATCGCGAGCCGGCGGCCGCGCAGATCTCGCCAGCCGTCGTCGTCGAGTTTGAGCAGGTCGCGGCCTTCGAACTGGATCTCGCCGGAGGTGACGGTGACCGTGTCAGGCAACAGTCCCATCAGCGCATGCGCGCACATCGATTTGCCGGAGCCGGATTCGCCGACGACGCAGACGATCTTGCCGGGCCGCAGATCGAGCGAGACGCCGTCGACCGCGAACGGACGCTCGGCGCCCTTGGGCAACGCGATCCGCAAGTTCTTGATGGAGACGGCGGGCGGAGCGGTCATGATCAGCGGCCCTCCCGCGACAGCCGCGGATTGAGCGCGTCGTTGAGGCCTTCGCCGATCAAATTGAGGCCGAGCACCGAGATCAGGATGGCGACGCCGGGAAACACGGTGATCCACCACGCCTGGCGGATCACGGTGCGGCCGGCACCGACCATGTAGCCCCAGGAGATCAGGTTGGGATCGCCGAGGCCGAGGAACGCCAGCGAGGATTCCAGCAGGATCGCGGTCGCCACCATCAGCGAGGCCAGCACGATCACCGGCGACAGCGTATTCGGCAGGATTTCGCGCAGGATGATCCAGGTGTTGCTCTGGCCCGTGACCACGGCGGCCTGGACGTACTCCCGCGTGCGCAACGACAGCACCTCGCCGCGGACGAGCCGCGCGACCGGCGGCCAGCTCACCAGCGCGATCGAGGCGACGATCGAATAGATCGAGGGCTGCAGGATCGCGACGAGCACGATCGCGAGCGCAAAGCTCGGAATGGTCTGGAAGAACTCCGTGAAGCGCATCAGGGCGTCGTCGACCCTGCCGCCGAAATAACCGGCCATGGCGCCAATGGGAACGCCGACGACGAGCGCCACCAGGGTGGAGACCATGCCGACGAGCAGCGAGACGCGTGCGCCAAAGATCATGCCCGCGAACACGTCGCGGCCGAGTGCATCGGTGCCGAGCGGCACGGTCGCGAGCGTGAACGGCGGCAGGAACGGCCGCTGCACCATGCGCCAGGGCGAGTTCGGGAACAGCATCGGACCGAACAAGGCGACCGAGATCGCAAGCAGCAGGATGATGAGCCCGATGACGCCGCTCGGGCTCCTCAGCATCGATTTCCAGAACTGTTTCATGTGGTGAATTCGATGCGCGGGTCGACCAGGCGATAGACCAGGTCGGTGATGAGGTTGAAGATCAGGACCATGGCGGAGCAGATCACGAAGACGCCGAGCAGCAGATTGTAGTCGCGCTGCAGCAGGGCGTCGTACATCAGGCGTCCGATGCCGGGCCAGGCGAACACGGTCTCGGTGATGACGGCGCCGCCGATCAGGGTGCCGGAGTGGACGCCGGCGAGCGTCACGACGGGCAGCAGCGCGTTGCGCAGGACGTGGCGGCGCTGGATCACGGCGTCGGACAGGCCTTTGGCGCGCGCGGTCTTGACGAAGTCGAGCCGCTTCACCTCCAGCATCGAGGCGCGCGTCATGCGGGTGTAGGTCGCCATGAAGAACAGGCCCAGCGTCATCGCCGGCATGATCAGGTGCTTCGCGACGTCGACGGCATGAGCGAAGCCAGTGAGGTTGGCGCCGACCGTCTCGTAGCCGAAGCTCGGCAGCCAATCCATGGTGACCGAGAACAGCAGGATGCCCATCAGCGCCACCCAGAAGATCGGCATGGCGTAAAAGATCAGCGCAAAGACGGTGATCGCGGTGTCGAGAAAGGTTCCGGCAAAGCGCGCGGCGAAGGTGCCGAAGAGAACGCCGAGCACGAGCGAGATCCCAAACGCCGTCAGCGTCAGCAGCAATGTCGCCGGCAGCCGCTCGCCGATCAGCTTCGCGACTGGTGCCTGCTGGCGGAAGGAGAAGCCGAGGTCGAGGGTAGCAATGCCCTTGACGTAGATGAAGAGCTGCTCGGGCAGCGGCTTGTCCAGGCCGAACTTCTCCCTGAGCTGCTGGACGAAGATCTGGTCGCTCGCCCCGGCCTCGCCCGCCATCACGACGGCGGGATCGCCGGGCGCAAGCCGGATCAGGAAGAAATTGAGGACGACGATCGCAAGCAGGACGATCACGCCCTTCACGACACGCTGAGCAACGAAGGAGAGCATCTAGAGGGTCATGTCTTGTTGCGTGACCTGAAGCCACGGGGGCATTGTGCTCCCTCGCCCCGCTCTTGCGGGGAGAGGGTTGGGGCGAGGGGCCTCTCTCCACGGGCGAGAATGCCGATGGATCTGTACCCCCTCACCCGCCGCGCTCTGCGCGCGCGTCGACCTCTCCCCGCAAGCGGGGAGAGGTGAAGGAAGGCACGCCCTCACTTGTCGAGCCATGCGTCCTTGAAGCCGTCATTGACCCCGATCCCGGTGGTGATCAGGTTCTTGACCTTGCAACGCATGATGGTCGGGAATTGCAGCTCGAGCATCCAGGCCACCGGCACGTCCTCGACCAGGATCTTCTGCGCCTTCTCGTAGATCTCCTTGCGCTTGGAGTCCGGCGTAGCAACCGCGCCGTCGGCGAACAGCTTGTCGATCTCCGGGTTGGAGTAACCCTCGACGTTGTTGAACACCTGGCCCTTGGCGATGGCGCTGGAGACGTAGTTGCGGCCGACGCCGAGTGCGGGATCACCGTACTGGTAGAGATAGGTGAAAGCGATGTCGTAGTCCCAGTCGCCGATCTTCTGGTTGCCGCCGGCAACGTCGGTGGCGATGGTCTCGATGTTCATGCCGACGTCCTGGAGGTTCTGCTTCACGGCTTCACCCCAGCGCTGCCAGGTCTCGCCATAGGCGAGCGGCAGAAGGCGGATCTTCTCGCCCTTGTAGCCGGCTTCCTTCAGCAGCGCCTTGGCCTTGGCGGGATCGTAAGGGTATTTCGGCACGTCGTCGGTGTAGTATTTGATGGTCGAGGCCGACGGGCCGGTCGCGACCTTGCCGAGCCCGTTCCAGATCACGTCCTTGGCGAAGTCGCGGTCGATCGCAAACATGACCGCCTGCCGCACCCGCTTGTCGGCGAGCGGACCCTGGCGATTGTTGAGCCACAGCCAGGCCAGCGGCGAGAAGAACTCCCAGCCGGCGCCGGTGACGCAGGTGTCCTTCAGCTTGGACAGCCGCGGCACGTCGAAATTCTCGACCGAGCCGCCGGGCAGCACGTCGACCTTGCCGGTCTCATACGCCACCGAGCGCGCCGCGGCATCGGGAATGATTTGCCAGTAGATCTCGTCGAGATAGGGCTTGCCCTTCTCGT
Source organism: Bradyrhizobium sp. MI1.3 (assembly GCF_055811695.1). Lineage (NCBI taxonomy): Bacteria > Pseudomonadati > Pseudomonadota > Alphaproteobacteria > Hyphomicrobiales > Nitrobacteraceae > Bradyrhizobium > Bradyrhizobium sp. MI1.3. The sequence continues at coordinate 22,851 of NZ_JBVVPQ010000046.1, forward strand.
AATAGTTCGGGTTCTTGACCAGGCGGATGAAAGAGCCCTTCTGCCATTCCTTGAACATGAAGGGGCCGGTGCCGACAGGGGCGTTGTTGTAGGGATTGGTCTTCCAGTCGGTGCCTTCGTAGAGATGCTTCGGTACCATCGGCATCGAGCCGACCTCGAAGATGCCGAGGAACGGACCGAACGGCTGCTTCAGCGTGAACACCACCGTGTAGTCGTCGGGCGCCTCGACCTTGTCGACCTGCGCCAGATTGTTGCGGGCACGCGCGTGGGTCTGCTTCAGCATCTCGATTGAGAACAGCACGTCGGCGGCGGTGAAGGGCTTGCCGTCGTGCCAGGTCACGCCCTTCCTGAGCTTGAATATGTAGGTTTTGGCGTCCTCGCTGACGCTCCAGCTCTCGGCGAGCTCCGGCTGCGGTTCGAGCTTGGGGCTGTAGCGCAGCAGGCCTTCGAAAATGTTGCCCGACACCATCTGCACCGGGCCGTTCTGGACCATCGCCAGCATCAGGCCGGGCGGCTCGGGCTGAATCACGGCATTGATCGCTCCACCCGCTTTCGGCTCTTGCGCCAGCGCCGGGGCCGCGAGGCCGCAAGCCAGGAGGACACCAAGCAACACTCGTTTTGACATGTCGAATCTTTCTCAAGCGAGACCAGCCGCAAACGCTTCGCACGTCATGGCGCGCAAAGCTACGGCAGGCCCATCCCAGTCCCCATCCGGGATCGAGGCTCACACAGTCTCATTCGGCGCCGCAAGATGAAAGTCTCGACAGTGTTCGCCCAAAAAATGTACAGCGCGTCCGGTTATGGCATTTGACGGCCAAGCCGACGCCGCCGCGCCGCCCTGCTTCAGGAGGGCCGCAGCACCCGTTGCAACTCGGCAAGCGCGTCCGCGAGTTGCTCCCGGTGCGCGATGTCGTCCTTGGGGATGGCCGCGACACTGCCCGCGAGTTCGCGCAGGATTCCGGCGAGCAGGCCGAAATTGAGGTGCAGGTGCACCGATTTGCGCTCGTCCGCCGTGCCCGGATGCTGCAGCACCAGCGCAACGCCGCTTCCGTCGAGACGTGCCTCGAACCGCGATGAATGCCCGAAGGTGCCGACATAGAACTTGTCGGGATATTCGAGCGCGATCTCTGCCTTGTCGGGAACCGGCTTGGACATGTGAGCCTCATTGATGTCAGGCCATTCTGGCCGGGAATAAACTCGGCCGCCTTGCGATAGGTCAGAGGCGGGCTCGTTCCGGATTTGATTCGGATCAAAGCCGGGCTGCCGCTTCTGCGATCTGATGGCAGGACGGGTGAAGCCCCGCGTGCCCGGTCAACCGCGAGTCCATCGGCGATGAACGTCCATTCCACCCCATCCGAAGCGGATTCAGACGATAGCGCCATCTCTTTCGCAGACGAGGCGTCGGCACGTTGCGCGCAATTGCTCGGCGATGCTGGCCTCAGGCTGACGCGCCACCGCCTGGCGCTCGGCCAAATGCTGTTCCTCTGCCCTCATCGTCATGTGACAGCGGAGGGGCTTTATGAAGAAGCCACCGCCGCCAATCTGCGGCTGTCGCTTGCGACCGTCTACAACACGCTGAACCAGTTCACCGAAGCCGGCCTGTTGCGGCGGATCGCCGCCGACGGCATCAAGTCGTTCTTCGACACCGATACGTCCGTGCATCCGCATTTCTACCTCGAAGGCGAGGATGTGCTGGTCGACGTCACCGACGGCCTGACCTTCACCAGGATGCCCGAGGCGCTTCCGGGCCACGAGATCGCGCGGCTCGACGTCGTCGTCCATCTGCGCCGGAAGCGTGACGTAGACCCGGCATGACGATCGTCTAGCGCAAGCCCGCCCGCCGGAACCCTTCCAGATAGTGTTCGCGGTCGGCGTCGTTCGCCCATGGCAATTGCGTCGCGATCCAGCGCAGCGAGATGTTGGGCTGGGTGCGGCGGAGCTCGCCCAGCGCCATCTCCGCAAGCACGCCGTCGCCGGTCATGCCAGCAGAAACCGCCAGCACGCGGTAGGCGCCGGTAAGGTCGCCGCGGTGGCGGATCGCCTCCCGCGCGAGCGTGATGGCCTCGCCATAGCGCCGCTCGGTGAAGCGGGCATAGCCGGCGATGCCGTGATAGATCGCCAGGGATGGATCGCGCGGCGAGAGCCGCATGGCCCTCTGCGCTGCCTCGAACGAATCCTTCGGCCGCCCGGCATAGGACAGCGCCAGTGCGTAATAGCCCTGCGCCAGCGAGAAGTTCGGATTGAGCGCGAGCGCCTGCTCGAACTCGGACAGCGCGTCCGCAAGCCGTCGCGTCGAGAAGTAGACGCTGCCAAGCGCGGCGTGCGCCCAGGCATCCTCGTGGTCGCAGCGCACCGCGGCGAGCGCGGCGGCTTCCGCCACCGGCGCCACCACGGCGAGCTCGGCCCAGCCGAGATGCACGCCGAACATGTGATTCGCCGCGAGCACCGACAGCGCCTGGCCGTAGTTCGGGTCGATCCCGACCGCGCGCTCGAGCAGCGCCCGCGCGGTCTCGTGATCCCGCCGCGTCACCCGCCAGTAATGCGACAGCGCCCGCATCAGGAGATCCCAGGCATCCAGGCTCGCGGGGGGCTTGCGATGGGCGCGAAAACTTTCCGCCGCATGAATCTGCGGCTCGATCGCCGCGGCGATCGCGTTGGTGATTTCGTCCTGCACGGCGAACACGTCGACCAACTCGCGGTCGTAGCGCTCGGCCCAGAGATGGCTGCCCGTCGTGGCGTCGTTGAGCTGCGCGGTGATGCGCACCCGGTTGTCCGACTTGCGCACGCTGCCTTCGACGATGTAGCGGACGCCGAGTTCCTCGGCGATCTGCCGGATGTGAACCGCGCGTCCCTTGTAGGTAAAGGACGAGTTGCGGGCGATCACCATGAACCAGCGCTGCTTCGACAGCGCGGTGAGGATGTCCTCGCTGATGCCGTCGCCGAAATAGTCCTGTGCGGGATCGCCGCTCATGTTCTCGAAAGCGAGCACCGCGACCGCCGGCCGGTCCGCCAGGGCGCGCGGCAAAGCAGCGACGGGTTGCGTGGGGGCGGGCGCGGATGCCATTTCTTCCCGGACTTCGCCGACGAAACGAAAGCCCTTGCGCGGAATGGTCTTGATCAGCCGCTGGGTCGCACCGTCGTCGCCGAGCGCCTTGCGCGCGGCGTTGATCCGGCTGTTCAGGGCGGAATCAGAGATGATCCGATCGCTCCAAATCTGGCTGATCAGGTCATCCTTGCTGACCACACGGGTGCGCTGCGCCACCAGATAAAGCAGGAGATCGAACACCTGCGGCTGCAACGGCACGGCGGCGCCGCTGCAGGTGAGTTCCCGCAGGTCGCCGTCGAGCACGTTGTTTTCAAAGCGAAATCGCACGTTTCTGTCGTCTCAAGCAAAAATCAAAGTCGTCTCAGGCGAAAATCAACCGTCCGCGAAAGTCTTGGGACCTCCGGTGCGGCATGGTGCAGCGACCAATGAAGTGCCGGCGTTTTGGCACAACGGAGCTGTTTATGACCCAAATTGATCATCAGGTTGATCCTATCGGCCCGGTTGCGGGCTCACGCATTTTCAAGTTCATCGCCTTTCTGTACGGAATTGCGGCGTATCTCGTGTTTTTCGTCACCATTCTCTACGCCATCGGCTTCGTCATGGGGCTCGTGGTGCCGAAGACCATCGATACCGGGACCGATACGCCCGTGGCCGAGGCCGTCATCATCAATCTGCTCGTGATGGCCCTGTTTGCGATCCAGCACAGCGTCATGGCGCGCCGGCAATTCAAGGCCTGGTGGACGCAGTACGTCCCCAAGCCGGTCGAGCGCAGCACCTATGTGCTGTTTGCCAGCCTGTCATTGCTTCTCCTGTTCTGGCAGTGGCGTCCGCTGCCCACGGTCATATGGGACGTCGCGAACCCGGATCTTGCTGTGACGATCGTCACGCTGTCGCTGGTGGGCTGGGTCCTGGTGTTTACCTCGACCTTCATCATCAATCACTTCGAGTTGTTCGGATTGCATCAGGTGACCAATCATCTCGTCGGCAAGGAGGCGTCGCCGCCGCGCTTCAAGACGCCGCTGCTCTACAAGTTCGTCCGTCATCCGATCTATCTCGGCTTCATCATCGCGTTCTGGGCGGCGCCGGTCATGACCGCGGGCCATCTGCTGTTCGCCGCCGTGACGACGGCCTACATCTTCGTCGGCATCGCGCTGGAGGAGCACGACCTCATCGATCTCTTCGGCGACGAGTACCGGCACTACAAACAACGGGTGTCGATGCTTATTCCCTGGCGCAAGTCAGTATAGCTTGCGCGTCGTTCGGCCGCGTCCGCCGAAAGGAGGACGCGCGGCGGCGCCGAGGCGCGTAACGGAGCTTGCCGACCCGGCCTTCCACGTTTCTCGGGGTGAATCCCCCTCACCCCGACGCTATTAGTGCGAGCGAAGCTCGTCGCGACCCCCGCATTCCTTTTTGCCGACTTATCGGCAAACAGCAGCGGGGAGAGGAATCTGAACAATCATCAACGGAGACGACCTAATGAAACATGTTGGAAACTGCTTCTGTGGCGCGGTCACGATCGAGGTCACAGGCGCGCCGGAGGCGATGGGCTATTGCCATTGCAGCTCGTGCCGCTCGTGGTCGGGCGGTCCGGTGAACGCCTTCAGCCTGTGGAAGCGCGAAGCCGTGCGCATCACAGAAGGTGCAGAGAATGTCGAGACCTTTGCGAAGACGCCGCTCAGCCAGCGCAAATATTGCAAGAAGTGCGGCGGCCATCTCATGACCAACCATCCGCCGCTCGGCCTGATCGACGTCTTCACCGCCACCATTCCCACCCTCGCCTTCGCGCCCGGCGTCCACGTCAATTACGCCGAGACGGTGCTGCCAATGCGCGACGGCCTGCCCAAGCTCAAGGATTTCCCGGCCGAATTCGGCGGCAGCGGCGAGATGATGCAGGAGTGATGCGCTTTCTTCTCTCCTCTCCCCGCAAGCGGGGAGAGGAGAGATTCGCTATGTCATCCCCGCGCGCCGCAATCCCTCGAGGTAATGCTCGCGATCCTCGTCCCGCAGCATCGGTAGCTCGCGCGTGATCCAGGCGAGCGAGATGCCCGGTTGGGCGCGGCGCAAGCCTTCCAGGGCGGAAGCCGCGCGCGCGGGATCTCCCGACATTCCGGTGGCGGCCGTCAGCACGCGATGCGCGCCGACGAAATCGGCGCGCTGCCGCATCGACTCGCGCGCCATCTGTGCGGCGCCTTCGTAATCGCGGCCGATGAACCGGGCATAGGCCGCGACGCCGCAATAGATCGCCGCGAGCGGGTCGCGCGGGCTCAGCCGCAGCGCGCGGCGCGCGGCGACATCGCCGTTCTGCCATCGTCCGGCGTAGCACAGCGTCACGCCGTAGAAGGCGTGCGCCATCGCAAAGTTCGGATTGAGGTTCAGCGCCAGCTCGAATTCCGCCAGTGCGTCGTCGAAGCGGCGGCGGAATAAATAAGTGTATGCCAGGCCGTGATGGGCCCAGGCATCCTCACGATCGGCCTCCACCGCCGCGAGCGCGGCGTGCTCGGCGACCGGCACGGTCGCGGCCATGTCGGACCAGCCCATATGCGCGCCGAAGATGTGGCTGGTCGCGAACAGGCCGAGCGCCTTGCCATAGGCGGGATCGAGCGCGACGGCCTTTTCGAGCAATCCTTGCGCGGCGGCATTGTCCTCGCGGGTGATGCGCCAGTAATGCGACAATGCGCGCATCACGAGGTCCCAGGCATCCAGGCTTCCCGGCGGCTTCTGCTGGGCGCGAAAACTCTCGGCGGTATAGAGCTGCGGCTCGATCGCGGCGACGATCGCCTCGGTGATCTCGTCCTGCACGGCGAAGATGTCGGCAAGCTCGCGGTCGTAGCGTTCGGCCCAGAGATGGCTGCCGGTCGAGACGTCGTTGAGCTGCGCGGAGATGCGCACGCGATCGCCGCTCCGCCGCACGCTGCCTTCGAGCACGTAGCGCACGCCGAGCTCGCGCGCGACCTCGTGCATGTGCACGGCACGGCCCTTGTAGACGAAGGAGGAGTTGCGCGCGATGACGAAGAACCAGCGCAGCTTCGACAGCGCGGTGATGATGTCCTCGCTGATCCCGTCCGAGAAATAATCCTGCTCGAGGTCGCCACTCATATTGGTAAAGGGCAGCACCGCGATCGCCGGCCGGTCCGGCAGCGCCAGCGGGGCCTGCAGTAGCTTCGCTCCGAAATCGGAGTCCGGCGCGGTCGCCCCACGCTTGGTTTCGACGTCGCCGACGAAACGAAAACCCTTGCGTGAGATGGTGCGAATCAGCGCCTGGTTGGCGCCGGTGTCTCCGACCGCTTTGCGTGCCGCATTGATCCGGCTGGTCAGGGTGGATTCGGACACGCTGCGCCCATGCCAGATCTTGTCGATCAGCTCGTCCTTGCTGACCACCCGGTCGCGGTTCTCCATGAGGTGGACGACGAGATCGAAGACCTGCGGCTCCACGGCAACGGGAACTTGCTCGCGGCTCAGCTCGCGCAAGTCGGTATCGAGCAGGTGATCCCGGAACAGAAACTGCACGTCGAAAACTCAGACCTCACGACATCGGGCAACGATGAAATCAAGACGGATTTCGGCTGATGTCTGTGAGTCCACCGAGGGGCCTGCCCGGTTCACCACGATCGCGTGATGGCAGGCATGCAGTTTACGGGGAGGAATGCAGCCTTGGTTAGAACGTGGCCGGTTCGGCCGGATTGTCGCGATTTCCTCACGTCATTGCGAGCGTAGCGAAGCAATCCAGCCTGTCGCCGCGCAGACAGCGTGGAGTGCTTCGTCGCAAGGGCTCCTCGCAATGTCGGTGTTGAGGCAATGGCGTGCGGCAGCTTCCCATGTTGTCCTGGCCTTCGCGACGGCATCGAATGTGTGACGAACGGTGAATGTCCATTGCCGAACAGTTCCGCGTGCGTAAGCTGCCGCCCACACAAAACACCAACCACGAAGAAACGCCCATGCCCGCTTTTCATGCCTCGACCACCGTGCTCGATTCCGTGCTGTTCCGCGATGCCTTCGGCACGCCGCAGATGCGGGAGGTGTTTTCCGATATCGCGACGGTCGCGCGCTATGCCGAGGTCGAGGTGGCACTGGCGAAAGCGGAAGCGAAGTGCGGGGTGATTCCGCACGATGCCGCCGACCAGATCGCGGCGCGGACCGATGTGGCCGCGCTCGATTTCGACCTGTTGCGGCAGGAGACCGATGTCGTCGGCTATCCGATCCTGCCGCTCGTGCATCAGATGGTGAAGCAATGCGGCGATGCCGGCCGCTATGTGCATTGGGGCGCGACCACGCAGGACATCATGGACACCGCCGTGGTGCTGCAATTGCGCGCCGGGCTCGAGCTCGTCGAGCAGGACATCGCCGCGCTGCGCACAATCCTTGCCGACCTCTCGAAGCGCCACCGCGACACGCCGATGGCGGGCCGCACCCATCTCCAGCAGGCGCTGCCGGTCACCTTCGGCTACAAGACCGCGATCTGGCTCGCGATGTTCGACCGCCACGCCGAGCGCCTCAGTGAATTGAAGCCGCGCGTCCTGGTCGGCCAGTTCGCCGGCGCCGCCGGCACGCTGGCCTCGCTCGGCGACAAGGGGTTCGAGGTGCAGGAAGCGCTCTGCGCCGAACTGAGGCTTGGCGTCCCCGCTTCGACCTGGCACGTCGCACGCGACGGTTTTGCCGAGGCCGTCAACTTCCTGGCGCTCGTCACCGGCTCGCTCGGCAAGATCGCGCTCGACATCATGATCATGGCCTCGACCGAATTCGCCGAGGTCTACGAGCCCTTCGTCAAGGGACGCGGTGCTTCCTCGACTATGCCTCAGAAGCGCAACCCGATCTCCTCGGAACTGATGCTCGCGGCGTCGAAGGCGGTGCGCCAGCACGCCGGCCTCATGCTGGATGCCATGGTGCAGGATTTCGAGCGCGCCACCGGGCCCTGGCACGCCGAATGGATGGCGATCCCCGAGAGCTTCGTGCTGACCGCCGGCGCCTTGCACCAGGCGAAGTTCGCGCTCGCCGGCCTCATCGTGGATGAAAGCAAGATGAACGAGAATCTCGCCGTCAGCCGCGGTCTGATCGTGGCCGAAGCCGTCATGATGGGGCTCGCGCCGCAGATCGGGCGGCAGGAGGCCCATGACGTGGTCTATGACGCCTGCCGGCTCGCCAATGAGAAAGGTCTTACGCTGGCGGACGCGCTCTCGTCCGATTCCCGCGTCTCTGTCAGAATCGACCGTGCCACGATCGAGGCGCTGACATCACCGAAAAATTACCTCGGCCTTGCTCCCGCCATGGTCGACCGGGTGCTGAAATCGGCAACGCGTTGAAAACCAAAATGCGCGAAACTGCGTATCTTTGGGGGGTCGCAAGGCACTCGCGCACTTGTGTCTCGCGATGCTAGACTTAGATTGGACGAGAGACGTTCGGCAGAGGATCCGGCATGACTGATCAACGCATCACCTCCACTCCCATCGATCCCGTGAAGCTCGACCGGCTGGCCGAGGTGGCGGTGAAGGTGGGCCTGGGCTTGCGGCCGGGCCAGGATCTGCTCTTGACGGCACCTGCGATCGCGTTGCCGCTGGTGCGGCGGATCGCGGTGCATGCCTACAAGGCCGGCGCCGGCATCGTGACGCCCATTCTCTCCGACGAAGAGATGACGCTGGCGCGCTATCGCCACGGCCACGACGACAGCTTCGATCGCGCCGCCAACTGGCTCTACGAGGGCATGGCCAAGGCGTTCTCGAACAACACCGCGCGTCTCGCCATCGTCGGCGACAATCCGATGCTGCTCTCGGGCGAAGATGCTTCCAAGGTCGCGCGCGCCAGCAAGGCCAATTCCATGGCCTATCAGCCGGCGCTGGAAAAGATCGTCAATTTCGACACCAACTGGAACATCATTGCCTACCCGAGCCCGTCCTGGGCGAAGCAAGTCTTTCCGAACGATCCTGAAGAGGTCGCGATCGGCAAGCTCGCGGACGCGATCTTCGCAGCGTCCCGCGTCGATCGCGACGATGCGCCGGCCAATTGGGCGAGCCACAATGCGGTGCTGCGGGAGCGCACCAACTGGCTCAACGGCCAGCGTTTCCGCGCGCTCCAGTATTCGGGACCGGGCACCGACCTCACCATCGGGCTCGCCGACGGCCATGAATGGGAGGGCGGCGCCTCGCTCTCCAAGAACGGCATCAGCTGCAACGCCAATATCCCGACCGAAGAGGTCTTCACCACGCCGCATTGCCGGCGCGTCTACGGCCATGTCGTGAGCTCGAAGCCGCTATCCTACCAGGGCACGCTGATCGACAACATCGCGGTGCGCTTCGAGGACGGCCGGATCGTCGACGCCAAGGCTTCGCGCGGCGAGGAGGTACTGAACAAGGTGCTCGACACCGACGAGGGCGCGCGGCGTCTCGGCGAAGTGGCCCTGGTGCCGCATTCCTCGCCGATCTCGCAGAGCGGGTTGTTGTTCTATAATACGCTGTTCGACGAGAACGCGGCCTCGCACATCGCGCTCGGCCAGTGCTATTCGAAGTGCTTCGTCAACGGCGCCCAGCTCACGCCGCAGCAGATCGCGGCGCAAGGCGGCAACCAGAGCCTGATCCATATCGACTGGATGATCGGCTCGGCCGAGACCGACATCGACGGCATTCTGGCTGACGGCAGCAAAGTGCCGGTGTTTCGCAAGGGCGAATGGGCGAAGTAACTACGCCGCCGCGTTGCGTAGCATCGGGCTGTTGTCGATGCTGAAGCGGTTGAACAGCGTCGTGAACGGGCTGCCGTCGGTGGCCCGCACGATGGCGTCGGAGGCCGCCACCGCGTCGTAGAGCGCACCGACCGGATCATTCGCCTCGGGCAGGTCGAGACCCCCGCGAATTTGCTCGCGGGCCTCGTTGACGTCGTCCTCGTCGTCGAGTGTGGCCTCCAGCGCATCCGCCGCCCGCCGCATCTCATGGAGATCACCGCCGGCGGAAAATTTGAGGATGTCGAGCCAATAGGGGTGCGCCACGACGAGCTTGACGAAAGCCTCGAAACTCTCCGCGATGATTCCCGCGCGGCCTTCCGACGAGACGTAGAGCACATTCTGGGACGGCAGCAGAACGAACGCGCCGCCGGAGCCGTCACTGCCGATCTGCCGGGGGCTTTCGATGCCATCGACGGTGAACCAGGGCTCCTCGTCGGTTGCGAAGGAGACATCGAGGCTGCCGAGCCAGGCCACGACCTCGCCTTGAGTTGCGAGAACCTCCGGGGTGAGGGGCATCGGCATGGCTCCTTTCAGATAGCTTCGCGCACTTTGTCGCACCCCGGAAAAGAAGGGTTCATGTGTACGAAATTGCAGGGAAATTGGGACGTTAACCGTTTCGCGTCTGCAACTTGCGGCTGATTGTCGGACCCTGCGTAAGAAAGAATTAAAAACCGGCTACTAGCGTTCCCGCCATCTTTGAACAATCCGGGCCGAGACCCGGCGGATCATATTTTATCCCCTGGGGGAACAGATGTCGCGCGCATTGATTGAAATCAGTAGTTGCAATGTAGATCTCGAGCTGCGGCCGATCGAACCGTCCTGGATCATCGAAGGCAATCCGGTGTCGCGCTCGCACATCCTGTCCACCAGCGCCGACGGCACCGCTTCGACCATCATCTGGGCCTGCACCGGAGGCCGCTTCAACTGGTATTACGACATCGATGAGACGATCATGATCATGGAAGGGTCGATCGTGCTCGAAAGCGACGGCATGCCGCCGAAGCGCTACGGCCCGGGCGACGTCATTTTCTTCCGCAACGGCGCGCATGCCAAATGGCATGTCGAGGGCCACGTCAAGAAGATCGCCTTCTGCCGCAAGACCAATCCCGTGATGATCGGCTTCCTGATCCGCGTCCTCAACAAGCTCAAGAAGATCTTCGTCTCCACCGGCGAGCGCCGTCCTGCCTCGCTGATGGGCGCCGGTTAGAGTTCAATCAGTTTCAAGGACGCTTCCCAGCGGTCACGACGGAACAGGGGGCCGGGATCAACATCCCGGCCCCTGTTCTCGTCATGGCGCCAATCACTTTAAGGCAGATCGAGCCGGTAGAAATCACTCGCGGTCTGCGAGAACAACGCCGTCTTCTCGGTCTCGCTCAAGGGCGCCGCGATACGCTTGAAGGCGTTGAAGATTACCTGATAGCTGCACTGGCCCTTGTCCGGCGGGAAATTGCTCTCGAACATCGCGCGCGTGGGTCCAAACGCCTCGATGCAGGTTTCAATGTAAGGCCGCCACGCCGCGGCAAGCTCCTCGGATAACGGCGGCCTCTCGCGCAAATGGAAGTCGTAGCCGAGCAGGCACATCGCGAGCCCGCCGAGCTTCACCACGACGTTCTCGCATTTCGCGATCTCCCGGATCGAGGCGCGCCATTGCGCAAACACCTCCTCGCGTCGCCCGGCAAAGCGGCCGATTCCGGCCGGGCCGCCGCAATGGTCGAGCACGATCCTGGTGTCGGGAAATGCGCGGGCGAGCTCGGTCAGCTCGCCGATTTGCGGATGGAACAGCCAGGCGTCGAAGCTCAGGTTCAGCGGCGCGAGACAGGCAAAGCCCTTCCGGAAGGTCGGGTCCTGCAACAATCCCTGCGGCCGGCTCGCATACATGCCGGCGACTGCGGGATCTGCGTCCCAGGCCGAGGAATGCCGGATGCCGCGGAAGCGACCGTTGCCCGCCGCGATCTCGGCCTCCAACACCGGTTGTGCGGCATCGCCGAGCAGCAGGTTGACGTGGCTGACGATGCCGGCGCAGATCGCCGCCTTGCCATAGCCGCCGCTGGCGCTCATCGCGGCGACGCCATTGGCGAACTCGACCTCGCCGACCGGCCGGAATGCTTCGGGCCCGTGCGCACGATACATCGAGCGGCAATCGACATAGACGGTGGCGGTGATGTTGTGGCCGGAGGCGATATCCGCCGCCATCTCCTCGATCAAATAGCGGTGCCCGCGATTCCAGAGATGGTGATGGGGATCGACGATCGGCCGTAAGGGATCGATGATCTCCTCGTGATGCAGCGCGAGCCAGTCCTCGCGCGGCTCGACGAATAGCCCGCTCGTGTTGGCGGGCAAACCGCTTGCGGCCATCGGCGTTCGCTCCCTTGATGTATGCTTCTTGTTCTGGGAGCCTAACACCTCGTTCTCGCGTGCAGCAGCGCGCGTTTCGCAACCGCACCCGTCATCGCGGGCACAGCGGCGCCGTCGTCAATCCTTGCGCCGCTTCGCCCTCACATCGACCAAAAGCCGCCAATCGGTTGCGGTGGCCGGCTTGACCTCGCCGAGCCAATGGAAGAAATCCTCGGTGATTTCCGTAAAACTCCAGCGCGTCAGGTCGCCGGCTTCGGTCGTGCCTTCCTGAACGATGTCGGCATCGCGTGGACGGCCGATCTGCTGGCGGAATATGCCGCGGCCGGGATCGAACCAGGAGATCCGCCAGGCATCGATGGTCGGATCGTAGACCCGCAGCGTCGTGCCGTACCAATTGCCGGCGATCGGCAAGGCCGGGCTGCCAGCCGGGCGCGGAATGATCCAGACGTCTTGCACGGCGCGGCCCTCCAGCACCCAGCCGAAATGGATTTCGCCGGGCGCGGTGTGTTTCGTTCCATCGGGTCCATGGGCGGTGATCTCGGCGTCCCAATCGCCGACGAAGCGGCCATAAAGCTGGAGCGCCGCCGCGTGCTCGGGGTTCGGTCCGTCCGCGTGCAATAATCTCGCAAAGTCGGTCATGTCCATCTCCTGTTTGCGAGGAGATCAGCACGACCGGACGGCAGCCGACTTGGAGAAAATTGCGCGGCGCCCGCCGTCAAGTCTTGTTGGGCGACAGATGCCCTATGCCAGGATTGGGCCTGTCGTTCGTTCGTCGGCTCGTCGCGCGTTCCGCGAGCCAAATGACGATGACGGAGACAATCACGAGACCCGCACCAAGCAACATCAGGCGCGAAAATGGCTCGCTCAGCACGAGGGTGCCGAGCAGTACAGCGATCACCGGGTTGACGAAAGTGTAGGTCGACACCAACGAGGTCGAGACGTTTTCCAGAAGCCAGTTGTAGGCAACGAATCCGATCACGCTGCCAGCGATGATCAGCCAAAGCGCCGCTGCAAGCGAAGTCAGCGAAACCTCGCTCGGCCTGAAGTTTCCGATCTCGCCTGTCAGCCAACTGATCGCGAACAACACGGTACCGCCTATCGAAAGCTGGATGCCCGAAAGCAGGATAGCGGATGCCTGGCTCGACATGCTCCGGGACAAGATAGTCCCGGCCGACCATGACAAGGCCGCAGCCAGCAGCCAGACGACGGGAAGGATACTGATGCCGGCCTGCTCGACGTTTTGCCACGCCACGAGTCCGACGCCGAAGAAGCCCGGCACGAGAGCGAGCAGGGCGAAGGGCTTCGGTCGCTGATCGCCGGGGAACAAGACATCGATCAGCAGGATCCAGAACGGGATCGTGGCCAGCACGATGGCCGCCACGCCCGAAGGAACCGATTGCTGCGCGAAGGCGAGTACGCCATGGCAACCGACAAAGAACAGGAGCCCGCACAGGCTCGCCCTTATCCACGCCTGCGCGGATAGGTTCGCGACCTCACCGGCACTCATGGCCAGCAACAAGATGCCGCCACAGAGCGAACGCAGCGCCATCAGCAGAAATGGCGGAATCGATTTCAGGCCCAAAGTGATGGCGAAGTAGGTGGAACCCCACAGCAGGTAAATGGCCGCAAATGAGCCTATGACCAGCAACCTTCTGCTCATGACTGCTCCGATCGTAACTGATTTCGAAGCAACCAAGTCGGAGGAGGCTCATGCGTTCCGGCTCGGCGCGTCACACCCCGTCGAGGATGATCACCGTCGGCTTCGACGGCAACGCATCCCGAGACATCCGGAAACTTCGTTCCATGCGCCGGTCGATCTCGAACTGCTGGCCGATACGTTGCATGAAATCGTCGAGCGGGGTGGCGAAGCGGTGCATCGGCAGCACGACCGAGGCGCGCAGCCGCTTGGTGATCTCGGAGACGCCGTCGAGCGACATGGTGTAGGTGCCGTCGATCGGCACCATGACGATGTCGAGCCGCCCGATCTGGGCAAAATGGCTGTCGTCGAGCTTGTGGTGAAGATGGCCGAGATGGCCGATGCAGAGGCCCGCGACCTCGAAGATGAAGATCGAATTGCCGTCGCGGATCATGTCGGCGCCGGAATCGTCGCCGAAATAGCGACGGATGTCGGTGGTGACGTTGCGGATGAAGGTGTCGCCGATGCGCTCCGACACGATGGCCGGCTTGCCGTCCTCGCCCCAGCCATGCAGCACATGAGGAATGCGCTTGTCGGGATATAAAGAATAGTGCGTGCTGTGGGCCCGGTTCATGGTGACGACATCGGGCAGCCGGCCCACTTGGTAGGCCCCGCTATAGTCGGTCGCGATGCGCAAGCCGCCGGGCGTGTCGATGAAATAGGTGGAATGGCCTGCATAGGTAATCTGGACTTCAGCGGAGGCTGCGGCCTGCCGGAACGCGACCGGCGTCACGCGGGGTGCCGCATTTGCCATCGCCAGGCATTCGCTGCGCTGAGGTGATTGCTGCGCGAAGGCAGATGTTACCAGCCAACCGAGAAGCGCACAGACCGTCAGCAACAATCGAGACATCAGGAACCGTCCGGCGCTTATCGACGATCTGTGAGTGTATCTACGAATTATCCTCGCGTCATGTGGTGCCGGCGAGCCGCGCCATTCCACCGCTTGCTTTGATCAGTTTCACGGCCGCTTTGTCGAACGACACGAAAGTATCGGCCCCAAGCCAGTTGCCTTCGTGGGCGATGACGCCATCGGTAAAGTCACCCCCGGCCTCGAGGAGCGCTAATCCAGCCTCAGCTATGGGCCGGTTGACGACGACATTGGATGCATTGATCAAGTGCCGGATCGAAGCCGCGATATTTCCAGCAGAGGTTTTGTAGCCTCGTGAGAGGACCCAAGCCAACTCACATAATGCGGGGATCGAGATGGCTATGAGGTCCGCGTTCTCGAGAAGGGCTTCGGCCACCTTGCTCTGTTCGGCATCATCTTCGACCAGCACCCGTACCAGGACGTTGGTGTCGGGTGTTATCTTCATCGCTTGCTGGCCCAGCCGTCAGCAATGACCGCATTCATCTCCTCGATCGAGAGCGATCGACCGTTCGTCTTTCCCTTCAAAAAGCCGAAGGCATCCGAAATCTCTCCGGTGGGCCGAACTGCTCTCACCTCAACTCGCCCGCCAGGAAGCTTTTCTATCGAAATCTTGTCGCCCGGATGTACACCGAGGTGCTCCAGGAGGTCTTTCCGTAGCGTAACCTGCCCCTTTGCCGTGACCGTGAGCGTGCTCATGGGGATCCCTCAATACTGAGTCCTCGATAGGTAAGGCATTTTATCCTTACTTTCAAGGCAGGCAGCCTTCACTCCCGCCTTGGGCTGAACTTCCAGGTGATGGCGACGAGGCCCGCGGTGATCAGGCCGCTGACGAGACCGACGATGGGCAGCGTGAGCACCAGCGCGGCGCTGGCAGCCCAGCCGATCGAGGAGAACGCCTCGGCAAAGGTCGCAAGTCGCGACGAGGTCTGGCGGCGGCGAAATTGGCTGCGCCGGGCCTGCACCCGGAACCAGAGCTGGATTGCGGTGGCGGAGGCCGCGCTGACGATGACCGCACCGGCGCTGACCGCGGCCTGGAACGCCGAGGCGAAAGCGAGCGCCGCGATCAGCGGGCAGAAGACGATGGCGATCGCGATCAGCACCACCTCGATCTTGGCGCGGATGACGCTGGACGGCGTCAGCGGCGCGGTCGCAACCAGGTCGGGCGCGTCCTCGCCCGAGATCGTCAGCCAGGCAAGCCCGCCGGCGAGTTGGCCGGCCGCCATGACGATGACGGGCGTGATCAGCGTCAGCGCCGCGGAGCTGTCGGCAAAGTTGCGCCAGAGTAGCAGCGCCGGCGGCACCAGATAGAGCAGCTGCATCAGCGTCTGCGAGATCAGCCAGGGATCGCGCCAGAGCAGCGAAAATTCCTTGCGCCGCAGGGCATGCTGACGCGATCCGCCGCGGAACGGGCGCTCCTTCGCGCTGCGACGGCCGGACGCGCCATAGGCGGCGGCATCGATCGCCGTGTCGGCGAAGCGGCCCGAGAAGATCGCCATGACGCTTCCGAGCAGCACGAGCCCGAGCGCTAGGAGCAGCAGCAGCGCTTCGGCGTCTCCCATCGCCGCCCGCGCCGGCCACCACCAGATGCTGTCGGCATCGGGCGCGTAAGCGGCCAAGCTACCCGAGGTCAGGATGGTGAAGCGCGACAGCGTGCCGTAGGACATGATCGCCGCCACCTGAAGCGCGATCACGAAGCCGGCGCCGATGATGGCGGCGAGGATCTGGGCGACGAACCGTGTCCGCGCCGGACCGATCAGGCGAAACAGCAGGATGGTGACGGCGATCGCGATCGCTGCGGCCGACAGGCCCATGGCGACAACGACGCCGAACGCAGCAAGCCAGCGCGCGCCGCCCCCGAATACCAGCACGTCGATGAAGGGCGTCGAGAACAGCAGCGCCATCACCGTGATGGCGAGCGCGATCGCGGCGATGCGCACCGAGAACAGATTGGCCAGCGTCGCGGGTGAGGACATGACGAGGTCGAGATCGGCGCGTGCGTAAAACACCCGGGTCACCGATTCGATTGCCTGCGACAGCATCAGCGTCCAGGCGAGAAAAATCGTCGCCGAGATCACGATCAGCGAGGATTTGTCGAGTGGCAATTGCAGGTCGGCGAAGCGGCCGATCACCGCCCAGGCCGGTACGTGCAGCAGCGCCGCGAAGAACAGCAGGCCGATTACCGCCGCACGTGTTCGTTTGCGCCGCCCGCCGGTCATCATGGCGAGCCATTCGCGCCAGGCGAGCCGGAGCTCGTGGCGGGCGAACCAGGACAGCGCGGTGGCCGAGCTCATGCGGCTTCCGGAAGCGTCACCAGCGCGATGAAGAGATCTTCCAGGCTGGTGTCGGCGTGCCCGTTTTGCTGCCGGAGCTCGGTTAGCGTGCCCTCGGCAACCAGGCGGCCGGCTGCGATCACACCGATACGGTCAGCCATGCGTTCGGCGACCTCGAGGATATGCGTGGTCATGATGACGGTGCAACCGGCGCGGACGCGCTCGCTCAGGAGTCCCTTGACATGGCGGGCGGAGACGGCATCCAGTCCCGTCAGCGGTTCGTCGAGGATGATGAGGCGGGGATCGTGCACCAGGGCGCCGGCGAGGGCGACCTTCTGGCGCATGCCCTTGGAAAAACCCTCGCAGCGTTCGTGCCGGTGCGGCTCGAGCCCGAGCGAGTTCAGGAGACCCGCGGCGATCGGTTCCGAGGCCGATGGTGCGATGCCCCACAGACCGGCCACGAATTCGAGATATTCGAGCGGCGTGAGCTTGTCGTAGATCATGGGCTCGTCGGAGACCCACGCCATCACCTGCTTGGCGGCGACGGGGTTTTGGAGCGCATCGATGCCGAAGATGGAGACCGCGCCGGCATCGGGCCGCAAAAGGCCTGCAACCATGCGCAAAGTGGTGGTCTTGCCGGCGCCGTTGGGGCCGACCAGCGCATAGAATTCGCCGGCATGGATGGTGAGATCGAGGTTATCGACCGCCAGACGGTCAAAACACTTCGTTAACCCCATGACTTCGAGCGCCGAGTCGTCCGTCTTCATGGCGGCCACACCTTGCGGTTTTGCATCGCTCGCGACCATGCCCCGAAGATGTTTCGGCACCGTGAATCGCGCTGCCGCAAATTCCGTCATCCGGATTGGACTAATGGCAAGTCACCGTTTGTTGACAGCGCTTGGCGGTTCAGGCTGAATTGGCAAAGGGACGAATGGCGCTAACGCAGCGAAACGACTGCGTAGCGACTGAACACAAGATGCGGCAAGGCGGTCAGGAAGAACCGCCGGTTGTATCGGGAGGATGCGCGACGATGCTGGATTTCGTTCAGCAGCTGGTCAGCGGTGTTGCGCTCGGCTGCGTCTACGGCCTGATCGCGCTCGGCTTCGTGCTTGTCTACAAGGCCACCGAGGTCGTCAATTTCGCGCAGGGCGATTTGATGATGCTGGGCGGATTCTTTGCCTTCACCTTCATTGGCATGATGGGGCTGAACTACTGGGTCGGCTTTGCCGGCGCGGTGGCGGCAATGGCGCTGTTCGGCATGCTCGCCGAGCGCGTGGTGGTGCGGCCGATCCTCGGCTATCCGCAATTCTCCATCATCATGGCCACCATCGGGCTCGGCTATTTCCTGCGCTCGGTCTCCGGCATGATCTGGGGCACCGACGATTTCAAGATCGACACGCCGTTCAGTCAGGGCGTGCTGCGGATCGGTTCGCTGGTGCTCGCCCATGACAAGCTCTCGGTGATCGCGGCGACGGTCATCCTCTGCGCGCTGCTCTGGCTGTTCTTCAACAAGACCATGCTCGGCACCGCGATGCGCGCCAGTTCCGAGAACATGCTGGCGGCCTATTACATGGGCATCCCGGTCAAGCGCGTGGTGTCGATCGTCTGGGCGATCAGCGCGGCGGTTGCGACCTGTGCCGGCGTGCTGCTGGCGCCGATCACCTTCATCCATTCCAATGTCGGTCTAGTGCTGGGCCTGAAAGCGTTTCCGGCCGCCGTGCTCGGCGGCTTCGGCTCGATCCCCGGCGCCGTCGTCGGCGGCGTCCTGATCGGCGTCATCGAGAGCATGGCCGGCTTCTATCTGGCCGAGGGCTGGAAGGACGTCGCGCCCTACGTCGTGCTGCTCGCCGTGCTCTTGCTCAAGCCCGAAGGCCTGTTCGGCCTTCATGTCCGCAAGAAAGTCTGAACGCATGCGCTTCCTGTTCAAGACCGACTACGAGGACGACATCAGGCTGTTTCCGCATTCTGGCTATTACGTCTCCTACGGTCTCCTGCTGGCCGTGCTGCTGATCGCGCCCTATGTGCTCTCCAGTTATCTGATGAGTCAGCTCGTCTTCGTCTGCATCTATGCGACCGTCGGCGTGGCGCTGCTGATTCTGACGGGTTTCACCGGGCAGGCCTCGCTCGGGCACGCGGCGTTTCTCGCGATCGGTGCGTATACGGCGGCCTATTTGCAGAAGTATGGTGTGCCGTTCCCGGTCTACTTTCTCGCCGCCGGGCTCCTGACCGGGCTGATCGGTGCGCTGGTCGGATTCCCCGCGCTGCGGCTGCAAGGCATTTATCTCGTCATCGCCACCATCTCCTTCGCCTTCATCGTCGAGGAGATTCTGGCGCGATGGGAGAGCGTCACCAACGGCAACGAGGGCATGCGGATCAAGGCGGTGTCGCTGTTTGGGGTCGCAGTCTCGCGCGACAGCCCCACTTTCTATTTCCTTTGCCTCGCCGTGCTGGTGCTGACCATCGTCGGCACGCTCAATTTGCTGCGCTCGCCCACGGGGCGCGCCTTCGTCGCGATCCGCGACAGCGAGACGGCGGCGCGCAGCATGGGGGTCAATGTCGCGCTGTACAAGGTGAAGTCCTTTGCGATCTCCGCGGCGATCACCGGCTTCGCCGGCGTGTTGTTCGCGCACAAGCTCTCCTTCATCTCGCCGGAGATGTTCACGCTCCAGCTCTCGATCGAGTTCATCATCGTGATCCTGATCGGCGGCACCTTCAGCCTGCACGGCGCAGTGCTGGGAGCGATCTTCATCGTGATGATCGATCCGTTCCTGACCTACCTCAAGGACGACATGCCCGGCATCATCGCCGGCATTGCAGCGACGTTCGGAGCGGGCACGCAAGCCGCGGCCAATGTCCAGTCCAAGGTCGCGGCCTTTGCCTCGCTCAACGGCTTGAAAGGCGCCATCTACGGCATCATCATCGTATTGTTCGTGCTGTTCGAACCGCTCGGGCTTTACGGCCGCTGGCTCAAGATAAAGCTCTTCTTCCAGCTGTTCCCGCTTTACAAGCGCGCCACCTTCAAGCGGCAGAAGATCTACGTGAAGTCGGAGCGTAACCGATGAGCTATTTTCGCGCCGAGAGTTTGTCGCTGCATTTCGGCGGGCTGAAGGCCGTCGATGCGGTGTCGTTCGCGGTCGAAAAGGGCGAGATCCTCTCGATCATCGGGCCGAACGGCGCCGGCAAGAGCTCGATTTTCAACCTGATTTCGCGGATCTACCGGCCGACCTCGGGTCGCATCTTTTTCGAGGATCAGGACATCACGGAGCAGCCGCCCCATGACATCGCAAGGCTTGGCATCGCCCGCACGTTCCAGAACATCGAGCTGTTCGAGAATGCGACGGTGTTGTCGAACCTGCTGGTCGGCCGCCACCGGCATTCGACCACGCAGCTTTGGCAGGAGCTGTTGTTCCTGCCAGGCGTACGCGCCGACGAGAAGGTGCATCGCCGCAGGGTCGAGCAGGTCATCGAATTCCTCGATCTCGAGCCCTACCGCGACAAGCTGATCTCGGGTCTGCCTTACGGCGTGCGCAAGGTGATCGAGCTGGCGCGCGCGCTATGCTCGGAGCCGAAGCTGATCCTGCTCGACGAGCCGTCCTCGGGCCTCAACGTGGAGGAGACTGACGACATGTCGTTCTGGATCCGCGACCTGAAGAGCGAACTCGGCGTCACCGTGCTGATGGTCGAGCACGACATGTCGCTGGTCAACCGCGTCTCCGACCGCGTCATCGCGCTGAACTACGGCAGGGTGCTGGCGATGGGCTCGCCGGCCGAAGTGCAAGAGCACCCCGATGTCGTCGCCGCCTATCTGGGAGCCTGACGCGATGGATGCCGTGGCGACACCAGATATCATCCTGAAACTCTCCAACATCGAGAGCTATTACGGGCCGATCATGGCGATCCGCGGCATCTCGCTCGAAGTGCCGCGCGGACGCATCGTCACGCTGCTGGGCGCCAACGGCGCCGGCAAGACCACGGTGCTGAAGACGATCTCGGGCATTCTCGACCCGCAGAAGGGCGCCATCGAGTTCATGGGCAAGTCGATCCAGCGCATGGAGGCGGACAGGATCGTGCGGCTGGGCCTCAGCCATGTGCCGGAGGGCCGCGAGGTGTTCCCGTTCCTCTCCGTGCGCGAGAACCTGATGATGGGGGCCTATCCGCGCAAGGATCGCGACGGCGTCGCGGACGATCTGGAGCGCGTCTACGGCTATTTCCCGCGGCTGAAGGAGCGCATCAACCAGCCGGCCGGACAGCTCTCCGGCGGCGAGCAGCAGATGCTCGCAATCGGCCGCGCGCTGATGAACCGGCCGACGCTGTTGCTGCTCGACGAGCCCTCGCTTGGGCTGTCGCCGCTGCTGGTGAAGGAGATCTTCGCCATCATCCGTCGGGTCAACGAGGAGCAGGGCATGTCGATCCTGCTGGTCGAGCAGAACGCCAAGGTGGCGCTGGAGACGGCGCACTATGGCTATGTGCTGGAAATCGGCCGGATCGTGATGAACGACAGCTGCGACCGCTTGATGCATTCGAAGGACATCCAGGAATTCTACCTGGGCGCCAAGGAAGCCGGCGCACGAGGCGAGCGGCGCTGGAAAAAGAAGAAGACTTGGCGTTAGAGGAAGCCTTAAATACCAAAGCCCATCCGCTAATATAGACCGCCGGCAAGGCAGGCAGTGGAGGGGAGCGCGACAAGAAGGAGACGTGCATGGCCCGACCGGCGGTGCTGACGGTCGCTGACACGATCGCGAAAAGCTTTTTGCGCGCCGCGGAGACGCGGGGCGACAGGCCGGCTATACGCGAGAAGAAATTCGGGATCTGGCAGCCGACCAGCTGGCGCGAATGGCTGGAGATCTCGAAGGAGATCGCCTACGCGCTGCACGCCATCGGCTTCAGGCCCGGCGACGTTGCTTCCATCATCGCCAACGCCGTGCCGGAATGGGTCCATGTCGACATGGGCATTCTGTGCGCCGGCGGCGTCTCTTCCGGGATCTATCCGACCGATGCCTCATCCCAGGTCGAATATCTCGTCAACGATTCCCGGACGAAAGTGATCTTCGCCGAGGACGAGGAGCAGCTCGACAAGATCCTGGCCTGCCGCGCACGCTGTCCGTCTCTGCGAAAGATCATCGTGTTCGACATGGAGGGCCTTAGCGGCTTCTTCGACGACATGGTGATGTCGCTCGACGAGTTCCGCGCGCTCGGGCGCAACCACATGGCCGGCCGCGAGGCGCTGTGGCAGGAGATGGTCGACAGTCGCAGCGCGAGCGATCTCGCGGTCCTCGTCTATACATCCGGCACCACGGGCCCGCCCAAGGGCGCCATGCACGCCAATCGCAGCGTCACGCACCAGATGCGGCACGCCGATGATTTCATTCCAGCGCGCGAGAACGAGGAGCGGCTGATTTTCCTGCCGCTCTGCCACGTCGCCGAGCGGATCGGCGGCTATTACATCTCGGTCGCGCTCGGCTCGGTGATGAATTTTGCCGAGAGTCCCGAGACTGTGCCGGACAATCTGCGCGAGGTGCAGCCGACCATCTTCCTCGCGGTGCCGCGGATTTGGGAGAAGTTCTATTCCGCGATCACCATCGCGCTGAAGGATGCGACGCCGTTGCAGCAATGGGTGTACCGCCGCGCCATCGACATTGGTTATCGCATGGTCGATTGCAGGATCGAAGGGAAGCCGCCGCCGCTGTCGTTGCGCATCGCCAACGGCATCGCTTACCGGCTCGCTTTTCGCAACATCCGACGCATGATCGGGCTCGACCGATGCCGCATCGCCTTCACCGGCGCGGCGCCGATCGCGCCGGAGCTGATCCGCTGGTATCTCGCGCTCGGCATCGACATTCACGAGGTCTACGGCCAGACCGAGAATTGCGGGGTCGCCACCATGATGCCGGCGGAACGCATCAAGCTTGGCTCGGTCGGCAAGGCGGTGTCGTGGGGTGAAGTGGCGCTGTCGCCCGACGGGGAGATCCTGATCAGGGGCGACTTCCTGTTCATGGGCTATCTGAACCAGCCGGAGAGGACAGCAGAGACCATCGACCATCGCGGCTGGCTGCATACCGGCGACGTCGGCACCATCGACAATGAGGGCTTCGTCCGCATCACCGACCGGATGAAGGACATCATCATCACCTCGGGCGGCAAGAACATCACGCCGTCCGAGATCGAGAATCAGCTGAAATTCTCGCCCTACATCTCGGATTCCGTGGTGATCGGCGACAAGCGGCCATACCTCACCTGCCTCGTGATGATCGACCAGGAGAATGTCGAGAAGTTCGCGCAGGACCACGACATCCCCTTTACCAATTATGCCAGCCTGTGCCGCGCGGCGGAGATCCAGGATCTGATCTGGCGCGAGATCGAAGCGGTCAATGCCAATTTCGCCCGCGTCGAGACCATCAAGAGATTCTATCTGATCGAACGCCAGCTCACTCCGGAGGACGAGGAGCTGACGCCGACCATGAAGCTGAAGCGCGGTTTCGTGAACAAGCGTTATGCCGCCGAAATCGACGCGATGTATCCGGCGCGGGCGGTGGCTTGAACAATCTTGTTTAAATAACAGCGAAGGAGTGATGGCCCCACCCTTCGCACCATAAGGGCCCCAAGGAGAGGAGACGTCAATGTCGAGATCGTTGAGAACGTTCGGCCTTGCGGCAGGCGCGGTGGTGCTCACCTGTCTGCCCGCCGTCGCGCAAACCAAGGTCACCAATGAAGGCATCTCGGCGTCCGAGATCGTCATCGGCACCCATCAGGATCTGTCGGGGCCGATCAAGGTCTGGGGCGTGCCGGTCTCCAACGGCATGAAGATGGCGGTCGAGGAAATCAATGCGGCCGGTGGCATCAATGGCCGCAAGATCAGGATGATCCTCGAGGACAACGGCTACGATCCGAAGAAGGGCGTGCTGGCGTCCCAGAAGATGGTCGAGCGCGACAAGATATTTGCAATGATCGGCTCGATGGGATCGGCGCCGACGCTCGCCGCGCAGGACATCCTGTTCGATGCCGGCGTGCTCCAGCTCTTCCCGCTGACCGCCGCCGAGTTCACCTTCAAGTTCGACCCGGCCAAGCCGCAGGAGCGGCTGAAGTTCAACAACCTCTTGCCCTATGTTGAGAGCACGCGCGCCGCGCTGAAATACATGGTGGAGTGGAAGAACTTCCAGAAGCCCTGCATCATGCACCAGGACGACGAGTACGGAAAGAACGTGCTCGACGGCTTCACCCAGCAATTGACGGTCATGAAGCTGCAGCCGGCGTCGGTGACGAGCTACAAGCGCGGCGCCTCCGATTTCAGCGCGCAGATCGCCAAGATGAAGTCCGACGGCTGCGATCTCGTCGTGCTCGGCACCGTGATCCGCGAGACCATCGGTGCGATGACGGAGGCGAAGAAGCTCGGTTGGGAGGTCACCTTCCTCGGCGCGACGCCGACCAACGTGCTGGAAGTGCCGGCGCTCGGCAAGGACGCCGTCGAGGGCCTCTATGCGGCGAGCGGCTTCGAGATCCCCTACGAGGACACCGCCAAGGGCAAGGTCCACGACTGGCTCATCAACTACAAGAAGATGTTCAACACCGATGCCAATACCCAGGCGATCATCGGCTACAACGCGGTGACGACGTTTGCGTTCTACGCCAACAAGGCGGGCAAGGATCTGACCGGCCAGAAGATGCTGGACGCGCTGGAATCGGGCGACAAGTTCCTCGACATCTTCAACTCGCCGCCGACCAAATTCTCCAAGACCGACCACCTCGCCAACACCATCACCCAGGTGCAGCAGGTCAAGGGCGGCCGCTGGGTTCTGGTGAAGGACAATCTGATGTTTTGATTTCTTCGCCTCTCCCCGCATGCGGGGAGAGGCCGGGATTTGCGCAGCAAATTCCGGGTGAGGGGGCTCTCCGCGAGTCGAACTGTCACCGGATTCGCTGAAGCAGCCCCACACCCCAACCCTCTCCCCGTAAGAACGGGGCGAGGGAGAGCACACAGCCCTACGATCCCCCACCCGCGGTGCCTGAATTCACCGGGGCCAGCTCGTCTTCCCGGCAGCGCCAGCCATCGGCGGCTTTGACAAACGCAAATGTGCGCTGGATTCGCAGGCGGCGCGTGACGTTGAAGGCGTCTGCGGAGCGCTCCTTGTTGCTGACGCCAGGCTGCGGACGACCCGTCCTGGGGTCCCAGCAGGTGCCCGTGCACGTCGTGGCGACCTTGCTGCAGGTGGCGAAGGGCGCCAGCACGGCCATCTCGATTTCGCCCGTGACCTGCGCCTCCTGCTCGCCCACCTGGCTATCGAGCGCATAGACGCGGTTGATGCGGAGGAAGTTGCCGCAGGAATTGGCCGCGTGGATTCGCGCGGCACAGAAGTCGACGGCATCGGTGTCGGGCGCGCGGGCTGCGACCTGCCGGCCGAACACCTTCTTCGGATCGCCTTTCGCCGCGCCAATCTCGTCGGTCTTGTGCTTCAGATAGCCGGCGAGACAGTCCTCCGCGGACTCGAGCTCCCCGAGCGGCACGTTCTCCTTGCCGACCAGATTGCATTTGCGATCGCGCTCCCGCGTCCACCGGCCATATTCGGCAAAGGCAAAGCGTGCCGAGGTCGGATCGAGCTTGCCGATCAGGCCGAGGACCTGGCTGTTCAAGTCGGTCTCGGCAAGCGCCAGCGACGGGTCCGCACAGATCAGCGCGCCTGCGGCGGTGTTGGCGGCGAGACAGTCGAAATCCGGATCGCGTACGATCGCGGCGCGCTCCTCGGTCACCTTGAGAAGACATGCCTTCACCCGGTCGAAATCGTCGGTGCGGATCGCGGTCTGGCCGACGATGCCGCAACCGAGGTTGCGCTGGCGAATCCAGATCGCGTTCTCCTCGATCCCAGGCAGACGATCGGGGAGGCGGGCAAGCCGTGCCTCGATTCCCGTGCTCAGCTTCTCGGCGGCGGCGGCAAGCTCGGCATCACCGCAGAACAATTGATTGCCGGGATCGCGGATCTGCTGGCAGTTGTTCCTGGCGAACAACGGCAGCCTTTCGGCGACGGAGCGGTCGGACGGGCTGGATTGCGCGAAGCCTGGCGCCGCCGGCAAGGCCAGCAATGCAAGCATAGTCAGCACGATGAACCGCATTCCGGTCGCCCCCGCATAGCCGCGGCCATGCTAGCGTCCCAAATCGCGCGGCGAAATGGCTTTGTGGGGTAAGCTACTTGATCCTGGTAGCCCGGATGGAGCGCAGCGCAATCCGGGATTCGTGCGACAGGCGGCGGCCCCGGATTTCGCGGAGCCCGTCATCGGGCGGCGCTGTGCGCCGACCCGGTGGCTCCATCCGGGCTACAAGAAAGTCAACGCGCCTCGGCGGCGATCATCGAGAACCGCACGGGTTCGTCGACATACTTCATCACGGCCGACTGGTAGAGCACGAACAACGGCTGGTAGCTCCGTGCGGCGTCGTCCTCGACCATCGCCATGCGGCGGTTGTCGAGCATCAGCCAGTGGCCGTCGAGCCGTGCAGCGACAACCGCATGCTCTTCGCCGGCCCTGACGTCGCGCACCACGACGATACGGAGATCTTCGGCGGCAACGCCCGCGAGCTTAAGAGCGGCGAGCTTGGCAATGGCGTAATCCTCGCAATCCCCGGCGCCGCGCGCGAAGGTCGCGAGAGGTGAGCTCCAGACGTCCTCAGAACCGTCAGCGGCGGCACGGATGGCGAGGTTGATGGCGCGATTGGTCTCGCCCAGCAGAGCGCGGCCCTCACGGCTGCGGGCCTGGTCGACGATGGCGAGCAGTTTCAGCGCAGCCGGCGAAGCGCAATTGTCCCGGTCGCCGTCGCACAGCGCGAGCTGCACCATGTCATCGTCGAGCCTGGACCTCAGCGCGAGCCATTTTTGTTGCAGGCTGCCGGCGGAGATGGCGAAGGCGAACACGCCGAACGGCTCGGCGGATTTGCGCACGAGGACGCCGGCTCCCGGCGACAACAGCGTGCCAGCGCGAAGCTCGGCGGCCGATCCAAGCAGGATCAATCCGCACAGCACTAGGATTGCGCGCCAGGCGCGCGAACGAGCAGCGGTCTCCATCTGACATCCCCTTCCGGCTTCGCCAGGTCCCCCTCGACCTGCACGTGCTGGGCTTTGTTGCTTTCGCGGAGATAGTGCGAGGCAGGCGGTTTTGTTCTGCTTAACGCGCCCGGCTGGGGTCCCAAAACCGGGCAACAGGCTGAAACGGGCCTGCTCATATTGCGTAAAATTTTACGATTCGCCGGCTAGGAGAGCGGCAGCTGCCGCGAAGAAGGACCAATTGCAGGCACAAGTTGTGGTGGAACTGATTCTGCGCCTTATGGCTAACGGCTCGCTATTTCACGGCTTCTGTTAGTTGGATCACAGATTTGGCCCCGTATTTGCCGCAGGGTGGTGCGGGGCACCACGAACAAAAGATGACATAAGTATCTATTGTGGGATTTCTGCAATAGAATACATGAGGTTACTTGGAATGAGCGAAAATAAGCGCTGCTTTACGTATGAGTATTTGAAAGATTACTTTGACTTCTCTGCAGGTGCCCAGCCGCCTGAGAGCATCGACCGCTTGGTGATGCGAAATCACACAAGCAATAGGTGGTTTCGCTAAGGACTTGGTAATGATATGCAAGTTTAGGCGAGCGATACTTACTTAGATTTTAACTCCTTTTTTGGTGCCCGGATTGAATTACGCTGGCAAATTTGACGCCGCGATTTCCTTGGACGGCTTGGGTTCCCGATCGCCCGCCGATGGCCACGTCGATTCCTTTACCGCAAAGGCACATGGTCATGTGCCTGACGGCGCATTCGTCGTTCCCGACCCGAACCTGATCTTCAACGGCGATTTCAAGCGCGCCGGTCTCGACCTCGTGCTGTCCCATGACGGCCACGACTTCGTCGTTCACGACTATTTCAGGGGCGACAAGCGCGCGGCGATCGCCTCGCCCGACGGCGCGCACCTCACCGGCGACGTCGTCAACGCACTCACCGGCCATGTGCAATATGCGCAGGCCGCCTCCGGCATTGCCGCCGCCCAGGTCATCGGCCACGTCACCAAGCTCTCCGGCAGCGCGACCGCGGTTCGTAACGGCGTCTCCGTCATCCTGAACAACGGCGACAACGTCGAGAAGGGCGACGTGGTCTCGACCGGGGGCGACTCGACGCTCGGCATCACGTTCATCGACGGCACGGTGTTCGGCCTGTCCTCCAATGCGCGGATGGTGCTGAACGAGATGGTCTACGACCCCAACGGGTCGAACAATTCCTCTCTCCTCAGTCTGGTCGCGGGCACCATCACCTTCGTTGCCGGCGAGACCGCCAAGCACGGAGACATGAAGGTCGACACGCCAGTCGCCACCATGGGTATCCGCGGCACGGCGGTGCTGAGCCAGATCAACTTCGTCGTTCCCGCCGGCGGCGGCGATCCGCAGCCGCAGGCGAGCTTCCAGGTGCTGGTCGAGCCGAACGGCACGACGGGCTCCTACATCCTGTTCGACAAGGTCACGCTGCTGCCGATCGCGACGGTCAACCAGGCCGGCCAGATGATCCAGATCAGCGGCGGCAACGTCTCGATCTCCAATGCGCTGATGTCGCCGGACATCCAGAAGCTGATCACGGACGTGTTCACGCTGAAGTTCACGGACAACAACAGCAACACCAAGCTGACCCAGAACTTCACCGACTCGATCACGCAGACCGGCAACATTGTCGTGATCAAGACGGACACCGGTGCCACCGCGACCGCGACCTTCACGAATCTCACTCAGCCGGGAGCGCAGGATTCCGGCCATGATCCGTCGAGCAGCACCCGCATTCCCGGCCCGCCCGATGCACGCAGCCTTGATCTCAATGGGAATGTGCAGAAGGCGTTCGCGCTGACTGAGCGTGCGGATACGACCGGCGACACGACGCATTCCGACACCATCTCCGGCCTGATCACCTTCGTCGACCAGAACCTGGGCGACCGGCCGACGGTGAGCATAGACCTCGGCGACGCGCCGAACTATCTCTACAAGAATGCCGGCCAGCAGGATGTCACCAGCGCGCTCTCTGCACTCCAGAAGCAGGACATCGCGGCAACGCAAACCCAGATCAGCGTCGCCGCAGCCGGCGGTAACAACAACAACGGCTCGGCGGTCTGGACCTACACGATTCCCGACCACGTCTTCGACTTCCTAGCGGCCGGTGAAACGTTGACGCTGACTTACAAGGTTCGCGTCAACAATAATTTCTCGGTCAATCCCGAAACGTCGCCCATCGACATCACCATCACGATCACCGGCACCAACGACAAGCCGGTGATCACCACCAGCGTTCCCGTCATCATCTTCGAGGGCGGCACCAGCAAACCCGGTGGCCCGCTCACCAGCGAGGTGCCGACTTCGGGCACGCTGACCTTCACGGATGTCGACCTCACCGACGCCCACACGGTCGCGGTCAAGCTGACCAGTGCGACCCTGCCTGATGGTAGCGTTCCGCCCGGCCCACTCGCGGCGTTCCAGAGCGCGATGTCGGTCGCGATCGCGGCGGGCGCCGATAGCACCGGAGACGGCACCGGCGCCATCAACTGGTCGCTGGCTGACCTGCCGGTCTATCTCGCCGACTTCATCCCCAAGGGTGAGGTGCTGACGCTGGTCTACACCGTGACGCTCAAGGACGCGCAAGGCGCCACCTCGCAGCAGACCATCACCGTCACGATCACCGGCACCGACGCTCCCGCCGTGGTGTGGATCGCGACCGACAAGCCCGGTGCTCCCTCCGGCGGCTTCTGGAAGGATGCGGCCAATTGGGCAACCGGCACGGTCCCGACCATCAATGACGACGTCATCGTCATCACCGACCAGCTGCATGGGCTAACGCCGTCCTATCCGGTGACAATCGACACGGCAGCCTACGCCAAGTCGATCACGATGAACGACTACGACACCGCGGTCGGCCACAAGGCACCGGAAGTCATCAACAAGAGTGCGCTGACGATTGCGGGCGAGATCAGCCTCAAGGCCGATTCGAAGCTCACCAATTTCGCGGCAAGCACGATCTCGGTTGGTGGCAAGGCCGAGTTCCTGGACAGTAGCGTGCTCACCAATGCCGGCTATCTGACGCTTGCGGCCGGTGGCGATTTCGCTGGCGGTACCACGATCGCCAATTCCGGCACGATTGAGCTGTCCGGCGGCACGCTGAAGACGCTCGCCGCAATTAACAATGCCGGCGGCACGCTCAAGGCCGATGCCGGCACGACGCTGATCGTCGACACTGCCACCATCAGCGGCGGCACGGTCACCATCGCCGGCACGTTGGAACTCGATGGCAGCAGCGTCCTCAAGAACGGCACGCTGAACAATTCAGGGGCGGTCAACGTCAAGGGCACAGCGGAGTTCGCCCACGAGACCGTCTCCAACACCTCCGGCGGCACGATCAAGGTGCTGGCGAATGGCTGGCTGACGATCGACCAGGGCGCGACCGTTACCAATACCGGCAACGTCACGATCGATGCCGCGGGCAAGCTGACAGTGAACGGCGCCACCATCAGCGGCGGCACGATCAACGGTCTCGGCACGATCGACGTTACCGGCGCCAGCACGATCGATGGCGGCGCGACGCTGAGCACGGCCATAGTTATCGCCGATGCTAAGCTGACGCTGGACGGCATCACGGTTTCGGGCTCGACGATCACGGACAATGCCGGCATTGAGCTCGACAACACCGTCAAGCTCCAGGACGGCGCCAGCATCCAGGATGGCGCGGTCGCCAACACCGGCACGCTGAAGATCGCCGGCGCTGCGATGCTGTTCAACGATGTCGTGACCAACACCGGCACGGTGTCGGTCGATGGCGGTCAAACGCTGACACTGTCCGGCACGGAGATTTCGGGCGGGGCCGTCAACGGCGCCGGCATCATCGATGTCATCGTCGCGAGCAAGATCGACGGCGGC
>NZ_JBVVPQ010000046.1:53806-61686 GCF_055811695.1 Bradyrhizobium sp. MI1.3
GTGACCAACACCGGCACGGTGACGGTCGATGGCGGCCAGACGTTGACACTGTCCAGCACGGAGATTTCGGGCGGGGCCGTCAACGGCGCCGGCATCATCGATGTCATCGTCGCGAGCAAGATCGACGGCGGCGCCACACTGAGCACGGCTGCAGTTACCGCCGATGCCAAGCTGACGCTGGACGGCATCACGGTTTCGGGCTCGACGATCACGGACAATGCAGGCATCGAGCTTGACAACACCGTCAAGCTTCAGGACGGCGCCAGCATCCAGGGTGGCGCGGTCGCCAAT
Organism: Bradyrhizobium sp. MI1.3; assembly: GCF_055811695.1. Classification (NCBI taxonomy): domain Bacteria; kingdom Pseudomonadati; phylum Pseudomonadota; class Alphaproteobacteria; order Hyphomicrobiales; family Nitrobacteraceae; genus Bradyrhizobium; species Bradyrhizobium sp. MI1.3. Next base: position 54,098 of record NZ_JBVVPQ010000046.1, read on the forward strand.
ATCGGCACGCTGAAGATCGCCGGCGCTGCAACGCTGCTCAATGACGTCGTGACCAACACCGGCACGGTGACGGTCGATGGCGGCCAGACGTTGACACTGTCCAGCACGGAGATTTCGGGCGGGGCTGTCAACGGCGTCGGCACGATCGATGTCATCGGCAGCAGCAAGATCGATCAATCGGCGACGCTGAGCACCGCTGCCGTGACGGTTGAGAGCGGCGTCATACTGACGCTGGATGACGTGACCGTTGCGGGTACCGCAATCGCCAATCATGGCACGGTCAAGGTCGATGCAAGCAGCAAGCTGACATTGAACGGTGCAAGCCTGACCGGCGGCGCGCTCATTGTTTCGGGCACGCTGAATTCGACCGGCACAACTGCGATTACCGACGCCAACATCTCGAACAACTATCTGATCGAGGCAACCCTGGGCGCGTTGACGCTGTTGGCGACGACCTCCGCAAGCTCGATCGCGAATGACGGCATCCTCCGGGCCAATGGCGCCGAGCTCGACATCAACGGCGAAGCCGTCACTAACACCGGCACGTTGGCGGCGATCGATCACGGGACACTGAAGCTGATCGGGATGAAGGCGACCAATACCGGCAGCGGTGCCGTCTCGGTCGAGTCCGGCTCGACACTCGATCTCCAGGGCGCGACCATCGACGGCGGCACGGTGACGATTGCCGGTACGCTGGAATCGACCGGCACGAGCGCGATCGACAACGCCGACATCACCAACACCGGCACGATCACGGTCACCAGCGGCACGCTGACGATCGATCCCGCCACGCTTCACACCATCACCAATCACAATCTGATTCAGGCGAATGGTGGCGTGCTCGGCGTCTCCGGCGAAGACATCTCCAACACCGCGGATCTCGAGGCGATCAACTATGGCACGCTGAAGCTGACAAATCTGACTGTCAGTAACAGCGGCACCGGAGCGATCACGGTCGATGGTCACTCGAAGCTCTATCTGACCGACGTCTCGATCAACGGCGGCAGCCTGAGCAATGCCGGCAATCTCTACAGCGCCGGCGTCGATACGGTCACGGGCAGCGTCACCAATACCGGCATCATCGAGGTCCAGAGCGGCACGCTCGACCTTGCGGGTGGCATCGCCGGTTCAGGCAAGGTGATCGTCGATGTCGGCGCGACGCTGGAGTTTTCGGGCGCGACCGGTTCGATCCACATCGTCAATTCCGGCTCGATCGTGGGCACCGGTGGCAATGCGGCGATCCACATCCAGCAGGACACGACCGGTTCGGTGATCGACAATTCCGGCACCATCGGGCCGGCCGCCGCCTTGAGCGTGACCTCCGCGACCGATGCGATCGTCGAGACCGACGGCAGCCTCACGATCAACAACACCGGCCACATCAACGGCAATGTCTCGGTCGCTACCGCGACCTTCAACAACGAGCTGGGCGGCACCTGGACGGTCGCCGGCACGAGCGTGTTCGGCAATGCGTCGACGATCGTCAATGACGGTGTCATCGATCTCCTCAACGGCGCCTCGATCTCCCTGAGTGGGCCTGGCCTCGTCAATCACAACCACATCGACAGCTGGGGCACGGCGTCGATCTCGGGCACCATCGCCAATACCGGCACCATCGAGGTCCATGGCGAGTTGTCGCTGTTCGGCTCGTTGACCGGCACGGGCTCGGTCACCGTCGATGCCGGCGCGCTGCTGAAGCTCGAAGGCACGGTCGCGCAAACGATCGCACTTCACGGCAACGGCGCCGCGCTTGAGATCGATACGGACACGTTCGGCGGCTCGATCGCAGACTTGTCCGTGAACGACACGATCGAATTATCGACGATCCAGTGGGGCCCCGGCACCAGCGCCGTCTACGTGCCCAATGCTGCCGATCCTGCGAGCGGCGGCATGCTCACGGTCACCGGCAACGATGGCAAGACCATCGACCTGACTCTCGTCGGCGACTATCGCAACGCGCACTTCGCGGGCAGCGACGATGGCGGCCACACGCTGATCACGATGCATGCGATCGACGACGCGCCGGCGTTCGACATGGTCAATGCATCCCTGACCGCGAACTTCTCCGAGCGCGAAAGCACCACCGGCTCCGGCGATTCCGACCCGCTGCCCGCCGCAACCGGCTCGATTCACTTCACCGACATCGACCTGACGGACCGTCCGATAGCGACAGTTGCAGTCACCGACCAGGCTGTGACCTGGCTGGATGGCGGCACCGACCTCACCGCGTCGCTCACCGACGACGAGACCGCCGCGTTGAAGGCCGCGCTGATCTATGGGCAGACTGGCAAGAACAACGGCACCGTCACCTGGAGCTATTCGATCCCCGACGGCGCGCTGGATTTCCTCGCCAAGGACCAGACCGCGAAGGTCGACTCCACCATCACGCTCACGGACGATTACGGCAAGATCCATACGGCCGAGGTCAGCGTCACCATCACTGGCAAGAACGACATTCCGACATTGGCCGCGGTCACCACGGGTCCACTTGTTGACACCGCCGCCACCGATAGCTTCCCGAACATCACGGGAACGCTGGTCGGGACCGACGCCGACCATGGCGAGACGGCAACGTTGCACTACGCGGTGATGGATGGAGCGAACGCGGTCACGACGGTCGCCGGTCATTACGGTTCGCTGACGGTGGATGCCGTCGGCAGCTACAGCTACGTTCCGGATGCTGCGGCGATCAACGCGCTGTCGGCAGGCCCTTACTCGGACGTCTTCACGATTCAGACCAAGGACGCGCAGGGTGCTGTCGGCACGGCGTCATTCACGGTCGCCGTCACCGGCGCCAACGACACGCCGGTGTTGTCCTATGGCAGCATCGGGAAACTCACCGACACGGCCGCAGCGGATAGTTTCTCCGACCTCACGGGACAGGTGGTCGGGACCGACGTCGACACCGGCGACACGCTGAGCTATGCCCTGCTTGACGCAGGTCACCAGGCCGTCGCGACGGTCACGGGTCATTATGGCGCGCTGACGCTCAATAGCAACGGCAGCTATAGCTACGTTCCCGACGCTGCGTCGATCAACGCCCTGCCGGGAGGCTCCTATTCGGATAGTTTCACGGTCCAGGTCACCGACGCGCATGGCGCTGCCACCACCGCGACATACACGGTGGACCTGACGGGCGCCAACGACACGCCGAAGCTGTCCGATCTCAACATCGGCTCGCTCACGGACACGGCTGCGACTGACAGTTTCGCCAATCTCACCGGCAAGCTGGTCGGGACCGATGCTGACAGTGGCGAGACGGGGTCGCTGACCTATGCCGTGCTTGATGCGACGCATCATGCGGCTGCAACGGTCGCAGGCCACTACGGCTCGCTAACGGTGAACGCGAACGGCAACTACAGCTACGTTCCGGATGCAACCGCCATCAACGCACTGCCGCAGGGATCCTATTCGGATACGTTCACGGTACAGACGACGGACGTTCATGGGGCCGCGGGCACGGCGACACTGACAGTCGGCGTGACCGGCGCGAATGACACGCCGATGTTCGATCTCGATCACGTGAGTGTTAGGCAAGACGACGACGAGCAGGTGATCGTCCATGGCCTTTCGTTGGTCGACCCGGACGCTGCTCCGAATGAGATATTCACGCTGGCTGCCACGACCGAGGCTGCCGGCAGCAATGCGAGCCCGTCGTCGCGCTCCGGTCTATTTGCAAACATCAATGGGAGCCTGAATACCGTTATCTACAATGAAGGCAGCGCAGAGCCGCCCACGGACAAGATCACGCTCACCGTGACCGACGGGCACGGGGCGAGCGATACCATTCACTTGATTTTCAACCTTCCTGAAAGTGCGAACGACCACGCGCGGATCACCGGCACGACCGGCAAAGATCTGTTCATCGGAACCGGCTATCAGGATCAGTTCGTGTTCGCGGCCGACTCGAACTGCGATATGATCGTGAATTTCACGCCGGGTCAGGACCACATCGATCTCTCGGCAGTTGTGACGACCTCCAATCTTTCCGCCTGGATGGCCCAGCATGTGGCCGGGTCACCTACCAATTCGGCGGACACCCTGATCACGATCGACGCGGCAGACACGATCGTCCTGAAGGGCGTCACCGCGGCCCATCTCCATGCGAGCGACTTCATCGTCCACGCCTGATGACCGCTTGGGTGCCAAGCCGCCGGCTGCCATTGCCCGTGAAAGCGTGATATTCAACCGCCATGAAACGTCTCAAAATCTTGCGGCGGTGGTTTGCGCGGAAGTTGGGGTTTGCGCGGCTGATGTGCCTTGCGCTGCTGGTCGTGTTTGCCGGCGCTCGCCTCTGGGATCCGCCGCCGATCCAGGAACTGCGGCTGCGCACCTTCGACATGTTTCAGTTGATCGATCCGCGCCACAAGGCGGCGCGGCCGGTCACGATCGTCGACATCGACGACAAGAGCCTCGCCAAGCTCGGCCAATGGCCGTGGCCGCGGACGCGGATCGCCGACATGATCCAGAACCTTACCAGCAACGGCGCGGTCGCAATCGGCTTCGACGTCGTGTTCTCGGAGGCCGACCGGCTCAATCCGGATCTGGTCGCGAGCCACATGCGCTACCTCGACGATGCCACCCGCGCCAAGTTGCGCGAGCTGCCGAGCAACGACCAGATCCTTGCCGAAGCGATCAAGCGCTCGCGCGTGGTGCTGGGCGAGACGGGGCTTCCAGCAGTCTTGTCCGAACTCGACAAGTCACTTCCATTCACCGGCGTAGCGACGCTCGGGGAGGACGGGTCTGAACGCTTCATGTTCGACTTCCCGGGCTTGTTGCGCAACGTGCCTGTGATCGAGAAGGTCGCGGCCGGACGCGGCCTGTTCTCGATCAGACCCGAGCGCGATGGCCTGATCCGCCGCGTGCCGATGATCCTGCGGGCGCAGGACAACATCATGCCCTCGCTGAGCCTGGAGATGCTGCGCGTCGCCACCGGCACGCCGACGCTGCTCATCAGGACCGACAAGAGCGGTATCCGCACGATCCGCCTCAAGGGCCTGGAGATCCCGACCGACAAGAACGGCCAGCTGTGGATGCATTACGCCCGCCCGGACCCCTCGATCTACGTCTCTGCGGCCGATGTGCTCGACAATAGCGTGTCGCCCGGCAAGATCGCCGGCAAGCTGGTCCTGATCGGCACCTCCGCGGGCGGGTTGAACGACCTCAAGACCACGCCGGTGTCCTCGACCATGCCCGGCGTCGAGATCCACGCCCAGGTGCTGGAGAGTGTGCTGAGCGGCGCGGTGATCTCCCAGCCCGGCTATGCGCTCGTTGTCGAGCTGCTCGCCGCGCTCGTCATCGGCTTGCTCGTCATCATCTTCACGCCGAACCTCGGACCGGTCCGCCTCGTACTTGCCGGCGCGACCTTCGCCGCGATCCTGATCGGAGTGTCCTGGTTCTACTATGCCCAGCGCCGCTATCTCATCGACTTCACCTATCCGCTGCTCTCGACCACCGCGATCTATCTGACGCTGATCTTCGCGAGCTTCGTGCGCGAGCAGCGGCAGCGCGTGCAGATCCGCGGCATGTTCGCGCAATACATGTCGCCGGTGCTGGTCGAGCAACTCGCGCAGTCACCGGAAAAGCTCGTCCTCGGCGGCGAGGAGCGCGAAATGACGATCATGTTCTCCGACGTGCGCGGCTTCACCACCATATCGGAAACCTACAAGCACGACCCGCAGGGCCTGATCGCGCTGATGAACCGCTTCCTGACCCCTCTGACCGACGTGATCATCGATCAGAAGGGCTATATCGACAAATATATGGGCGACGCCATCATGGCGTTCTGGAACGCGCCGCTCGACGATGCCGAGCACGAGGTCAACGCCTGTGAGGCCGCGATCCAGATGCTGGAGCGGATCGACGCGGTGAACAAGGACCGCGAACAGGAAGCCACGGATGGCGGCCACGTCTACATCCCGCTCAATGTCGGTATCGGCCTCAACACCGGCATCGGCGTCGTCGGCAACATGGGCTCCGACCTGAAGAAGAACTATTCGGTGCTCGGCGACAGCGTGAACCTGGCCTCGCGCCTGGAAGGCCAGTCGAAGGAGTACGGCTTTCCCATCATCGTCGGCTCGAGGACCGCGCTCGCCGCCAAGGACAAGTTCGCGATCCTCGAGCTCGACTTCATCATGGTCAAGGGCAAGACCGAGCCCGAAGTGATCTACGCCATCGCCGGCCGCGAGGACGTGATGCATTCCGGCGCCTTCCAGCGCCTGCGCAACGTCACCATCGAAATGCTGGCCTGCTATCGCGGCCGCGACTGGCAGGGCGCGCTGGACGCCATCGAACGCGGGCGCAGGAGCGAGGATGCCGACACGCTGGAAAAGCTGTTCAAGCTCTATGAAGTGCGTATCAAGGAATTCCAGGTGAATCCGCCGGCGGAGGGGTGGACCGGGGCCTATGCACTGCTGACGAAGTAGGGGGCAGATGTGCGGTTTTGAAGCTAACCACACACTCGCTGTCGTCCCGGCGAACGCCAGAACCCATTACCCCAGGGAGAAGTTGTTACGGCGAGCGGCCAACCACCAATCTTCGGCAAACGAAATTCGGTGGTTATGGGTCCTGGCTTTCGCCAGGACGACGGCAGAGGGTTGAGCTGTCGCCTCACTCCGCCCCGATCGTCGTCAGGTCCTGGAACCAGTGCTGCGCCTGGACGAACTGCTTGACCTTGGGCGACAGCGCATGCGGGTTGGTGTCGTGCACCACCCACACCAGCGTGGCGTCGTCGACGATCAGCGCGTGCGCCTGCGCCAGCAGCTCGTCCTGCTTGGTGCTGTCGAAAGTCTGCTTGGCCTCGTCGATCAGCGCGTCGACCTTCGGGTTCTTGTAGCCGCCCCAGTTGACGCCGACCGGCGCGATCTGGCTCGAATGGAAGAAGCGGACGATGGCGTAGAGCGGGTCGGAGGTGACGTAGGCGATGTTGTTGGCGGTGATGCCGGCGTTCATCTCGTCGGCCGCGCCCTTGCGCCAGTGCGTATAGAGCGTCTCGAGCTCCACGACCTTGAAATCGATGTCGATGCCGATCTCCTTGAAGCTCTGCTGCAAAAATTCATTCATCGGCAGCGACAGCATCTGGCCGGTGCCGCCCTGTGCGATGATGAAGGTCGCCTTCAGCGGCTTCGCCTTGGAGTAGCCGGCTTCCTCGACCAGCTTCTTCGCCGCGGCGACATCGTATTTCAGCTCGAAGCTCGGCTTGCCGAACCACGGGCTCGACGGATCGACCTGTCCCTTGGCGGGTTTCGCAAGGCCATTCATCAGGCCCACCACGGCCTCACGATCGATCGCGAGGTTCAGCGCCTTGCGCAGGCGGATGTCGGTCCAGGGCGAGCCCGGCAGCACGCTCAGATGATAATTCCAGACATGCGGCGTGACGTTATCGACGAGCTTCATGCCGGCGGCCTTGAGCTGCGGCACGGCATCCGGCGCCGGCGTTTCGATCAGATCGACTTGCCCGGCCAGCAGCGCATTGGTGCGCGTCAGCGCTTCCGGCATCGGCACCAGCACGAGCTTGTCGACCTTGGGAATACGCTTCTTGTTCCAATAATCCGGATTCTTCGTGAGCTCGGCGAGCTCGCGCGGCACCA
>NZ_JBVVPQ010000047.1:0-1131 GCF_055811695.1 Bradyrhizobium sp. MI1.3
AGTGAGGGTGATCGATTTGAACGACGCAATCAAACGCACGCAGGATGTCGTCCTGGCGAAAGCCAGGACCCATTACCCCGGTCGAATGTTGTTGAAATGCGCGTTGGCCACAACATCGCACAGCAACGAGGGTTTGTGGTAATGGGTCCTGGCTTTCGCCAGGACGACATTGGAGAGGCACCCCGCTTTGTTCGCAACGACAGCGCGCGACCAACAACAAGGAAAACCAAACAATGGATCTCGGTCTCAAAGGCAAGAACGCCGTCGTACTCGGCGGCACGCGCGGCATCGGGCGGGCGATTGCGGCGACGCTGGCCGGCGAAGGCAGCAATGTCGCGGTGTGCGCGCGCAACGCCGATCAGGTTGCCGCCACCGTGACGGAGTTGAAGGCCAGCGGGATCCGCGCGACCGGCGGCCCGGTCGATGTCACCGACGGCGCGGCGCTGAAATCCTGGATCGAGAGCGCGGCAAAAGAGCTTGGCGGCATCGACATGCTGTTCTCCAACGCGGGCGCGATGGCGCAAGGCCATGATGCCGCGTCGTGGGAACAGAATTTTCGGCTCGACCTGCTCGGCGCCGTGCATGCGTTCGACGCCGCGCGGCCGTTCCTCGAGGCCAGCGGTGCGAGCAGCGGTGACGCCGCCTTCGTGATCATCTCATCGATCTCCGCGGCGCAAGCGGACACGGCGAGCTCCTACGGCCCGATCAAGGCGGCATTGATCCACATGGCCAAGGGACTGGCGCGGCAATATGCGAAGAAGAAGATCCGCGTCAACGTGGTCTCGCCTGGCACGGTCTATTTCAAGGGCGGCGTCTGGAATACCATCGAGCAGAACATGCCCGAGCGTTACAATGATGCGATGAAGCGTAACCCCACCGGCCGCATGGCCACGCCACAGGAGATCGCGAGCGCGGCGGTATTTCTGGCGAGCCCGGTGTCGGGGTTCACCACGGGCTCCAATCTGGTGGTGGACGGCGCGATCTCGAACCGGGTGAATTTTTGAGGCCACGCTGTCATGGCCCGGGGGGGGCCGGGGGGGGGGTTTTGGGGGGGGGGGGGGGTTGTATAGTGTAGCCGCGGGGGTCTGGTTTACCCCCCACCCCCGGGTTTTGAACCAGTCAGTTATAAAA
>NZ_JBVVPQ010000047.1:1141-61596 GCF_055811695.1 Bradyrhizobium sp. MI1.3
CGCGGGGCGGTATTTCGGGGGCGCCTGGTGGCGGGGTTAACCACGGGCTCAAATCTGTTGGTGGACGGCGGCACCTCTAACCGGGGAATTTTTTGCGGCCCCGCTGTCATCGCCCGGCTTGACCGGGCGATCCAGTATTCCGATGCGACAGAAGTTGAATCGTGAAGCCGCGGCGTACTGGATACCCCGCCTCCGCGGGGTATGACACCGAGAGTGTGACGCGCACTCGTCGCAACAATCTCGTGGCAGCAGAGTGCGCTACATTCTTCAATGGAAATCCCGCGACGGCGGCAAGATGCGGACGTTGCGGGGGTGGCGAAGCTTTTGCGCGGGCGCATCCGGGTGGGCGCGGGGGTCGTCGTTGAGCGGCTCGATCGGGGCGGCGCCTGCCGGCACCGGATGCTTGCGGGTCAAGGCATCGTTGGCAAGCCCGATCAGGTCGTGTGAACGGTCGATCATGCGCTGGGCGATAAGGTGCGTCACCTTTTCTGGGCTGCTCTGGATGTAGCCTTCGACCAGGATGAGACGTGCGCCCATCACCTCTTTCCGGTACTGCTCCATGATCTTCGGCCACACCACGACATTGGCGATGCCGGTTTCGTCCTCCAGTGTCATGAACACGACGCCGCTGGCGCTGCCCGGCCGCTGTCGTACCAGAACGACGCCGGCACAGCGAACGCGGCGCCGCTCGTTGTCATGATTGATGTCCTTGCAGGCGATGATGCGCTCGCGCGTAAACATCTCGCGCAAAAATTCCATCGGATGGCCTTTGAGCGAAAGGCGAATGGTTTGGTAGTCCGCGACCACCTGTTCGGCGCGCGGCATCACCGGCAATGGCCTGGCGTGCTCGTCCGGCTGCTCGCGCGCGGTAGCCACCTCGAACAGCGGCAGCGGCACGTCGTCGGGCAGGCGCCGCACCTGCCACAGCGCCTCGCGGCGGTCGAGCCCGAGCGAGCGGAACGCGTCTGCATCGGCGAGCAGGATCAACGCGCGCTTGGGCAGGCCGGTGTCGCGGGCGAAGTCTTCCAGCAAGGTGAAGGGCCGGCGGTTGCGGGCGGCGACGATGCGGTCGGCCCAGTCGGGCGCTCTCTCCACATGGTCATTCCGGGACGCGGCTCTTTTCAGCCTTTCCTCATCCTCGTCCAGCCAGTGGAAACCGTCGATCTGGCGGAAGCCGAGACGTACCGCGCAATACCCGCCATTTCCCTGCTCCAGCGTGCTCTGCGCAAAACTGTAGGACACATCGATCTCGCGCACCTCGACGCCGTTCTTGCGGGCATCGCCGACGATCTGCGCCGGCGCGTAGAAGCCCATCGGCTGCGAGTTCAGCAGACCACAGCAGAAGGCATCGGGATGATGATATTTCAGCCATGAAGATATGTAGACGAGTTGCGCGAAGCTTGCGGCATGGCTCTCCGGAAAACCGTAGGAGCCAAAGCCCTTGATCTGGTCGAAGCAGCTCTTGGCGAAGTTCGGATCGTAGCCGCGCGCGACCATGTTGCCGATCAGCTTCTCCTCGTATTGGCCGATGGTGCCGACATTGCGGAAGGTCGCCATGGAGCGGCGCAGGCCGTTGGCTTCCTCGGAGGTGAATTTTGCCGCCTCGATCGCGATGCGCATCGCTTGCTCCTGGAACAGCGGCACGCCCAATGTTTTGTGCAGCACATTGTAAAGTTCGTCCTTGTCGCCATGATCCGGTGACGGCGACGGATAACTCACTTTTTCCAGGCCGTTCCGCCGCCGCAAATACGGATGCACCATGTCGCCCTGGATCGGTCCCGGCCGCACGATCGCGACCTCAATGACGAGATCGTAGAAGGTCCGCGGCTTCAGGCGCGGCAGCATGTTCATCTGGGCGCGGCTCTCGACCTGGAACACGCCGAGCGACTCCCCATCGCACAGCATGTCGTAGACTTTGGAATCATCCTGCGGGACGCTCGCCAGCATCCAGCGTTCGCCCTTGTGCTGCTCGATCAGATCAAAGCACTTGCGGATGCAAGTCAGCATGCCCAGCGCGAGCACGTCGACCTTCATCATGCTGAGCGCGTCGACATCGTCCTTGTCCCATTCGATGAAGGTGCGATCATCCATCGCCGCATTGCCGATCGGCACATAGGTGTCGAGCCGGTCTTGCGTGAGCACATAGCCGCCGACATGTTGGGACAGATGACGCGGGAATTCGATCAACTCGGTCGCGAGCTCGACCGCGAGGTTGATCATGGAATTTTGCGGATCGAGGCCGGCCTGCCTGACCTGCATGTCGTTGAGGCCCTTGCCCCAGCTTCCCCACACCGTATCGGCGAGGGCCGCGGTGACGTCCTCGGTTAGGCCCAGCGCCTTGCCGACGTCGCGGATGGCGCTGCGCGGGCGATAATGAATGACGGTGGCGATGATCGCGGCGCGATGGCGGCCGTAACGCCGATAGACATATTGCATCACCTCCTCGCGCCGCGAATGCTCGAAATCGACGTCGATGTCGGGCGGCTCCAGCCGTTCCTTGGAGATGAATCGCTCGAACAGCAGATCGACCTTGGTCGGGTCGACCGAGGTGATGCCGAGCACGTAGCAGACCGCCGAATTCGCTGCCGATCCCCGCCCCTGGCACAAAATGTTCTGGCTGCGCGCGTAATGCACGATGTCGTGCACGGTGAGAAAGTAATGTGCGTATTTCAGTTCGGCGATCAGCGCGAGTTCTTTCTTCAGGGTGGCGCGCAGCTTGTCGTCGATCTTGCCGCCAAAATATTTGTCGACACCGGCCCAGGTCAGATCCTCCAGATGCCCTTGCGCGGTCTTGCCCCGCGGCACCGGCTCGTCCGGATACTGATATTTGAGCTGGTCGAGCGAGAAGGTGATCTTGTCCGCAAAGCGAATGGTCTCCGCGACAGCCTCAGGGAAATCGCGGAATAGCCGCGCCATCTCCCTGGGCGTCTTCAGAAACCGCTCGGCATTGCCTTCCAGCTTGCGGCCGACCGCCTCGATCGTGGTTGTTTCCCGGATGCAGGTCAGCACGTCCTGGAGGGGACGGCGCGCGGGGTGGTGATAGAGCACCTCGTTGGTCGCAAGCAGCGGCACTTTTGCTTTTGAGGCGAGATCATCGAGCTGCGCGAGGCGACGGCGGTCGTCGCCGCGATAGACCAGGCTCGCCGCCAGCCACACGCCCTCGGCCCGACTTGCCTTCAGCTTGGCGAGGATGTCCTGCGCTTGCGCCGCATCGAAGCGATGCGGCAGCGTCAGGATCAGGAGCTGGCCTTCGGAAAACGCAAGGAGATCGGCGAAGGTGAGATGGCACTCGCCCTTCGCGATCCGCGTGATGTCGTCGCCGCGCTTGCCCCTGGTGAGAAGCTGGCATAGCCGGCCATAGGCGGCGCGGTCGCGCGGATAGACCAGGATATCGGGCGTACCATCGATGAAGACGATGCGCGCGCCGATCAGAAGTTTTGGCTTGTGCAGCACCTCGTCATTGTCGAGCTCCTTGTAGGCGCGCACCACGCCGGCGAGCGTGTTGTGGTCGGCGATGCCGATCACGGGAATGCCGAGTTTGCTGGCCTGATGCAAATAGGCGCGCGGATCCGAGCCGCCGCGCAGGAAGGAAAAATTCGTGGTGATGCCGATCTCGGCATAAGCTGGCGTAGTCATGCGAAGAGACCGTGCACATACCAACCGGGAGGAACGGGCTTGCCGTCGCCGTCGAAGCACTCCCCCTCGTAAAGACCATCGCGAAAGATCCAGAAGCGCAGGCCTTCGGCATCCTCGATACGGAAATAATCCCGCGTCAGTTGCTTGCCGTCCTGCCGCCACCATTCCATGGCGATGCGCTCGGGGCCTTCCACCCGCACCACCGCATGCTGCGCGCGGCGCCAGGTGAATTGATGCGGCGGGCCGTCGGGCACGGTCGCGAACGGCACATTGATCGGCTCAGGCTTGTCGAACAGCCGCAACGGACGCAGCGGCGGCTCACTTTCAGTGCGCGCGGGCCATTCGGCCTGCATGGCCACGGCGAGATGATGCTGGGCAGGCGCCGCCAGCACCGCACATTCGGGGATATGGGTATCCTCAGGCAGGTGCACGACGACGCGCTTTCCGCCGATGCGCGCGGCGATGCGGTCGATCAGCGCAGCAAGCTCGTCATTGTCGTGGACATGGGCATCGAGATCGCGCTGCTCCTGCACCACGATCTCGGTGCGGCTTGCCGACAGCCGCACCATGTCGAAGCCGAAGCCGGGATCGAGCGGATCGGCGAGTGCATCGAGACGCTCGCGGAACAGCCGGTCGACGACCGCGCTCCGCGTCACGGGACGTCCGGTCTCGACCATGATCGCACGCACTGCGCCGTCGGTACGGAAGAAGGTGGCCTCAAGCCGGCGCGCGCCCTTGCCCTGCTTCTCCATCGACGCGATCAACGTGTCCGCCAGGCGCGACAGCGTCATCGCGATCATGGTGTCGGTCGCGATCGGCTCAGCAAAGCGTTTCTCCACGATGTAATCGGGCAGCGGCTTTCGTGGATTGATCGGCGCATCGCCCTGCCCCAGCGCATGCGCGAGCAGTGTGGAGAATCGTGCACCAAACCGCGCCGTGATTTCGCTCGGCGTTCGCGAGGCCACATCGCCGATGGTCTTCAAGCCGGCGCGGCGCAGGCCGGTGGTGATGGCCTCACCCGCACCAAGCGCGGACACCGGAAACCGGCTGATTGCCGCCGCCTCCCCGTCATCGGCAACGATGCTACCGGATGCCTGCCGCGTCAGCGTGCGCGCGCAGACCGAGGTGCCGGCGACCGCCGCGCTGACGGCAAAGCCCTGGCGATCGAGGGCACGGACAAGGGTTTGCAACAGCGCAGCCTCGCCGCCGAACAGATGCGCGCAGCCGGTGATGTCGAGGAACAGCCCGTGCGGCGGATCGAGCGCCACCAGCGGCGTGAAGCGGTCGCACCAGTCGGCGATGTCGCCGATCGTCTTGGCATCGGCCACGGCATCGGCGTCGAACACCTTTAAATCAGGACACATCGCCCGGGCATTGGCCAGCGGCTGGCCGATATGCAGACCGAGGCGCTCGGCCGCCTCGTCCAGCGCATGGATCACCAGCGCGTTGCTGTCCTTGATGACGACAATGCTCGGATCATTGGTTCTACCCAGCCCGACGCCGTCGAAGAACCGCTGGATCCGGTCGATGGGCAGGCGCGGCAGCCACAGGCTGAGGATACGCCGACGATTCAGAGAACTGGCACTCATCACATTTCCATTCCATGATCCACCGGCCACACGGGCCATGACGATTGCGCAGGAGCTCGGCATCGAAGCGCGGCGCACCCCAGGCACTCCACATCGCGCCCGGCGGCGAATGCGCCGCGCGCAGCATCCACCTGGTCTCGGCGGTCGAGGGCAAAGGTTGCGCGGCCATCCGCAGCAGCAAGCCGGTGACACCGGAAGACTGCGCAGCCAATGTCAGCTTGCGGCTCGCTACGAGATCGAACTGCCTCGTCTCGCCCCAGAGCTCGAGCACGACGGCGCCCAGCGCGTCGCAGGCGAGTGCATCAGCCGACGTGCGCAGCGCGCTCTCCACGTCGGCGGCGCGCACCATCACCATGCGACGCGGATCGAGACCGATCTCGGCGAGCCCGCTCATCGACAGCGCGCCGGTTTCAATTTCCGAAAAATCCTGCCGCACCCACAGCAGCGGCTTGCGTGCCGTCACGCGCCCCGCAAGTCCCGTGACAAAGCCGGTCGCGGTCGCGCCCTGACGTCCCTCGCAAAACACCTCGTGGATTGCCGCGCGCGCGAGCCCGCCCTTTAGCGCGCTGTCGGCCTCGCGGTGGCCGAGCGCGACACGGTCGCGATGATGCACGACCTCCGCCGTCTCGATGCGCTCGATCTGGCCGCGCAAGGCTGCAAGCGCGCTTGTTCGTGCGCCGCTCATATACGCCGCTCCTCAAGGGTGATTGCCGGTGGCTCTCAAAAAGAGAACCAGCGGCTAGCTCATTTGTTCATGATATGTTCTAATATAAAGCTAACGACGCCCCGGGAGTCAATCGAATTGGCGGGCCTTGGGATTCGTGAGCTGAATCAAAGGGATTCCAATATGGACGTGCAACGCAAGCTGGAAATCCTGGCGGACGCCGCCAAGTACGACGCGTCCTGCGCCTCCAGCGGCACCGAGAGGCGGGATTCCAGCGACGGCAAGGGCATGGGCTCGACCGCGCCCGGCATGGGTATCTGCCATTCCTACGCGCCGGACGGCCGCTGTATCTCGCTGCTCAAGGTGCTGCTGACCAACGCCTGCAATTACGACTGCCTCTATTGCGTCAACCGCGCCTCCTCCAACGTGCCACGTGCCCGCTTCACCATCGACGAAGTGATCAAGCTGACGCTCGACTTCTACCGGCGCAATTACATCGAAGGACTGTTTCTCTCCTCCGGGATCATCCGTAACCCCGACTACACCATGGAGCAGGTGGTGAGCGTCGCGCGAAAACTGCGCGAGGAGCATCACTTCCGTGGCTACATCCATCTCAAGACTATTCCCGAGGCCGACGATGCATTGATCTCCGAGGCCGGCAAATATGCCGACCGTCTCTCCATCAACATCGAGATGCCGCAGGAGACGAGCCTGCAGCAATTCGCGCCCGAGAAGGACGTGCGCGCGATCCGCCGTACCATGGGCCGGCTGCGGCTGAAGCTGGACGAGGCCGAGGAAAGCCGCAGCGCGAAGACGAAAGCCAAGCCGCAACGCTTCGCGCCGGCCGGCCAAAGCACGCAGATGATCGTCGGCGCCGACGCGGCTTCCGACCACACCATCCTCCACACCAGTGCCAATCTCTACGGTTCATACAGGCTGAGGCGCGTCTATTATTCCGCGTTCAGCCCCATCCCCGATGCCAGCCGCGCGCTGCCTCTGCGCGCGCCGCCCTTGCTGCGCGAGCACCGTCTCTACCAGGCCGATTGGCTGATGCGGTTCTACGGCTTCGACGTCGGCGAGATCGTCGACGACAGCGCGATGCTGCCGCTCGACATCGATCCAAAGCTCGCCTGGGCGCTGCGTCACCGCGACCGCTTCCCGCTCGATGTCAACCGCGCCAGCCGCGAGGAATTGTTGCGCGTGCCGGGCTTCGGCACCAAGGCGGTCGAGCGCATCATCGCGGCGCGCCGCACGACCACGATCCGCGTCGCCGACCTCGCGCGGCTGCACGTGCCCCGCAACAAGGCGCTGCCGTTCATCGTCCTCAGCGATCACCGGCCCGCGCCGCACCGCCTCGACGAGGCACGGCTGATCGAACGGTTCAAGCCGGCAACACAACTGGGATTTGGCTTCTGATGCAGTACATCATCCTCGAAAACGAAACCGATTTCGATGGCTGGCGCAAAGCCGCGCGTAGCCTCGTGCTTCATCAAATGAAGCCGGGCGACATCACCTGGGCCGTGCGGGGCGGCGAAGCGGAGCTGTTCGCGCCGCCCTCGCCGTCTCCGCTGCCCGCGGGTGGCGACGGCACCTTCAACGTGCCTGCAAAATTCGTCGAGCTCGCCAAGGCCGCGATTCTGCATCGCGATCCCGAGCGTTTCGCGATCCTCTATCGCCTGCTGTTTCGGCTGAAGGACAATCACGACCTCATCGAGGTCGCGACCGATCCCGATGTCGCGCAAGTCACGGCCATGGCAAAGGCGGTCTACCGCGACGAGCACAAGATGCATGCCTTCGTGCGCT
The DNA here is from genome assembly GCF_055811695.1 of Bradyrhizobium sp. MI1.3. Lineage (NCBI taxonomy): Bacteria > Pseudomonadati > Pseudomonadota > Alphaproteobacteria > Hyphomicrobiales > Nitrobacteraceae > Bradyrhizobium > Bradyrhizobium sp. MI1.3. The sequence goes on from NZ_JBVVPQ010000047.1 coordinate 8,834, forward strand.
TCCGCGAGATCGGCAGGGAACGCGAAGCGCACTACGTTGCGTGGTTCGAGCCGGAGCATCACATCGTCGAGCTCGCCGCGCCGTTCTTCGCCAAGCGCTTTGCCGACATGCCCTGGTCGATCCTGACGCCGGATTTGTGCGCGCATTGGGATGGCCACGCTCTCTCCTTCACATCAGGCGTCAGCAAGAGCGAGGCGCCGAGCGAAGACCGGCTGGAGGAAACCTGGCGGCGCTACTACGCCAGCATCTTCAATCCGGCCCGCCTGAAGGTGAAGGCGATGCAAACGGAGATGCCGAAGAAATATTGGAGGAACCTGCCCGAGGCTTCGATCATTAAGCCCCTGATCGAGGACGCCGAACGCATGACCGGCGCCATGATCGCCAATGCCGCAACCGATCCGCACAAGCCTCAAAAGCGGCCGGAGGCTCCGATGAAACGCAAGACCGCCACCGACGATCTCGAAGCGCTCCGCGAGGAGGCCGCTCACTGCCGCGCCTGCCATCTCTACAAGGACGCCACCCAGACCGTGTTCGGCGAAGGCCCGAAGTCCGCCAATATCATGCTGGTCGGCGAACAGCCCGGCGACAAGGAAGACCTCGCCGGCCATCCCTTTGTCGGTCCGGCCGGCCAGATGCTCGACCGGGCGCTGCAGGAGGCCGGCGTCGACCGCAAGAAGGTCTATGTCACCAACGCGGTGAAGCACTTCAAATTCGTGCCGCGCGGCAAGATCCGTCTGCATCAAAAGCCGAATACGCCGGAGATAAAGGCCTGCCGACAGTGGTATGAGCGGGAGGTCTCCGTTATCCAGCCCGATCTCATCGTCGCGATGGGCGCGACCGCCGCGCAGAGCGTGTTCGGCAAAATCACCCCGATCGGAAAGAACCGCGGCCGGCTCATAGACCTGCCCGACGGCCGCAAGGCGCTGGTGACGGTGCACCCGTCCTATCTGCTGCGGTTGCCCGATCCGGAGGCCAAACTGCTGGAATATCACCGCTTTGTCGAAGATTTGAAGATCGCCGCCGGCTTACAGAAGAAAGCCGCGCGCGCCGCCTGAATACTGGCGGGAAAACGGCTTTCAGGCGCCGCCTGTCATCCAGCCTTCAAATCCATCGGGGACAATAGCCCTTACAGAAAGTTAAGGGGCGTCCAGACATGACCGATGTTGCATTCGACCGCGCGGTAGCCGATCCCGCGCCGATCCAGCCGGCCTCGCGGCCAAATCTCGACAAGGGCTTCAATCCGCTGACACTGATCCTGTTCTTCGGCATCCTCGCCGCGGGCCTGCTCTACGTGGCCTACAGCATCTATTCCGATGTCGATGCGACCGGCACCAGGGTCACGAGCTACCTGCCTTATATCCTCCTTATCGTTGCGCTCCTGATCGCGCTCGGCTTCGAATTCGTCAACGGTTTCCACGACACCGCCAACGCGGTAGCGACCGTCATCTACACCCACTCGCTGCCGGCCGAAGTCGCGGTGATGTGGTCGGGCTTCTTCAACTTCCTCGGCGTGCTGCTCTCGTCCGGCGCCGTCGCCTTCGGCATCGTTTCGCTGCTGCCGGTCGAGCTGATCCTGCAGGTCGGCTCCAGCGCCGGTTTCGCGATGGTGTTCGCGCTGCTGATCGCCGCGATCCTTTGGAACCTCGGCACCTGGTATTTCGGCCTGCCGGCCTCCTCCTCGCACACGCTGATCGGCTCGATCATCGGCGTCGGCGTTGCGAACGCGCTGATGCGCGGCCGCGACGGCACCTCGGGCGTGGACTGGGGCAAGGCCACGGAGATCGGCTATGCGCTCCTGCTGTCCCCGCTGGTCGGCTTCGTCTGCGCCGCCGGCCTGCTGCTGCTGCTCAAGCTGATGATCAAGAACCCGGCGCTCTATGCCGCTCCTGAGGGTAACAAAGCCCCGCCGATCTGGATTCGCGGCCTGCTGATCCTGACCTGCACCGGCGTCAGCTTCGCCCATGGTTCGAACGACGGCCAGAAAGGCATGGGCCTGATCATGCTGATCCTGATCGGCACTGTGCCCACGGCCTATGCGCTCAATCGCGCATTGCCGGAGTCGCAGGTCGCCCAGTTCGCGAAGATTTCGGAAGCCGCCTCCAAGGTGATTGCGGCCAAGGGCGCCGGCCATGCGATCATCGGCGATCCCCGTCCTGCGGTGACGCAGTACGTCACCTCCCATCACATCAGCGAAGGCACCTATCCTTCGCTGGCAGTGCTGGTGAAGGATGTCGGCGAGCAGGTCGCGAAATACGGTTCGCTGAACAAGGTGCCGGCGGAAGTCGTCGGCAACACCCGCAACGACATGTACCTGACCTCGGAAGCGATCCGCTTCCTGATGAAGGACAAGGAAAACGACCTTAGCAAGGAAGAGGTCGCGACCTTGAACGCCTACAAGGGCGGGCTCGACAGCGCGACCAAGTTCATCCCGACCTGGGTGAAGGTTGCGGTCGCAATCGCGCTCGGCCTCGGCACCATGATCGGCTGGAAGCGCATCGTCGTGACCGTCGGTGAGAAGATCGGCAAGACCCATCTGACCTACGCGCAGGGTGCCTCCGCCGAGCTCGTCGCCGCGGCCACGATCGGCGCCGCCGACGTATTCGGCCTGCCGGTCTCGACCACCCACGTGCTGTCGTCAGGCGTCGCCGGCACCATGGCCGCGAACGGTTCGGGTCTCCAGGTCGCCACCATCAGGAACATGGTGATGGCCTGGGTGCTGACCCTGCCGGTCGCCATCCTGCTGTCGGGCACACTGTACGTGATCTTCTCGCGGATCTTCTGAAAGATCTCTCCACTCCCTCTCCCCGTTCTTACGGGGAGAGGGTTCGGGTGAGGGGCCGCTTCCGCGATCACGGTGAGAGACGGACTCGCGGAGAGTCCCCTCACCCGGAACTCAAGCTGCGCTTGAATTCCGACCTCTCCCAGCAAGCCGGGCGAGGTGAAGTAAGAGTCTTACGATGCCGCGAGCGCTTCCTCGACCAGCTTGACCCAGTACGACGTACCGTAAACGATCGCCTCGTCGTTGAAATCATAGGCGGGGTGATGCAGGCCGGCGCTGTCGCCATTGCCGCAGAAGATAAGGGCGCCGGGCCGCGCTTCCAGCATGTAGGCGAAGTCCTCGCCGGCCATTTGCGGCGGCATCTCGTACACTTTGGCGTCTCCGACGACCTGTTTGGCGATCCGACGCGCCACCTCGGTCGGTGCCGCGTGGTTGTTGGTCACGGGATAACTGTTGTTGTAGCGCAGGTCGATCTTGGCGCCACTGATCTGGGCCACGCCGGCCACGATTTCGCGCACGCGCTTCTCCACGAGCTTGCGCGCCTCCGCGGTCAGCACGCGGATCGTGCCTTTCAACTCCGCCGTTTGCGGAATGACGTTGCGGGTGTTGCCGGCGTGAAATTCGCAGATCGAGATGACGGCCGCGTCCAACGGATCGACGCTGCGCGCGACGATCGACTGCAGGGCCGTGATCACCTGCGCGCCGACCAGAACGGGATCGACGCATTTGTGCGGACGCGCCGCGTGGCCGCCGAGGCCCTCGATCCTAATGTCGACCGCATCGGTCGCCGCCATGATCGGGCCCTGCCGGATCGCGAACGCCCCGATCGGAATGCCGGGGGCGTTGTGCATGCCGTAGACCTGATCGATGGCGAAACGCTCCATGAGTCCATCCTTGACCATGGCCGCGCCGCCGGCACCGCCCTCCTCGGCGGGCTGAAAGATCACGATCGCATCGCCGGCGAAGTTGCGGGTCTCGGCCAGGTAACGGGCTGCACCCAGCAGCATCGCGGTGTGGCCGTCGTGGCCGCAGGCGTGCATCTTGCCCGGAATCTTCGAGGCGTAAGGCAGGCTGGTCTGCTCCTCGATCGGCAGCGCGTCCATGTCGGCGCGCAGACCGATCACCCTGATATCAGCGCTCGCCGGCCGCTTGCCCTTGATCACGCCGACGACGCCGGTCTGGCCGATGCCGGTCACGACCTCGTCGCAGCGGAAGTCGCGCAGGCAGTCTGCCACGAAGGCTGCGGTCCGGTGAACGTCGTACAGCAGCTCCGGATGCTGGTGAATGTCCCGCCGCCAGGTCTGGATGTCGGGTCGAAAGTCGACGACGCGGTTCACGACGGGCATGGCTTTCCTGGATCCTGACTGACACCTCCCTCGGTGGAGCAGGCAAGAGCGCTGGCAATTTCGACAGGCCCACCCGAAGGAGATCTTTACAACGTAAAGATACCTAAGGGTCGGACAGGGGCATCGTCAAGCCAAATCTTGACAGTGTCAAAATTGAAATGGATGTGACGGATCAAGAAAAATGCCCGGGGCAAGCCCGGGCAACGAAGGGATGGACGGGAATGACCTCACGCCGCGAGTTGGCCCTCCACCAGCTTGACCCAGTACGACGTGCCGAAGACGATCGCCTCGTCGTCGAAATTGTAGGCGGGGTGATGCAGGCCGGCGCTGTCGCCGTTGCCGCAGAAGATGAAGGCGCCGGGGCGCGCTTCCAGCATATAGGCGAAATCCTCGCCGCCCATCAGCGGCGGCATCTCGAGCACATTGGCTTCGCCCGCAACTTGCTTGGCAATGCGCTTCGCCACCTCGGTCTCCGCGGCGTGATTGACCACTACCGGATAATTGCGCTGGTAGCGCAGGTCGATCTTGGCGCCGGTGATCTGCGCCACGCCCGCGACGACCTCGCGTACGCGCTTCTCGACCAGCTTGCGCACCTCCGGCGACAGCGTGCGGATGGTGCCCCTCAGTGTCGCGGTTTGTGGAATCACGTTGCGGGCATTGCCCGCGTGGAACTCGCAGATCGAGATCACGGCCGATTCCAGCGGATCGACGCTGCGCGCGACGATCGACTGCAGCGCCGTGATGACCTGCGCGCCGACCAGAACGGAATCGACACATTTGTGCGGCCGCGCGGCGTGGCCGCCGAGACCCTCGATCATGATATCGACCTCGTCGGTCGCCGCCATGATCGGACCCGGCCGGATCGCGAACGAGCCCACCGGAATGCCCGGACCGTTGTGCATGCCATAGACTTGCTCGATGCCGAAGCGCTCCATCAGGCCGTCCTTGACCATGGCCGCTCCACCCGCGCCGCCCTCCTCGGCCGGCTGGAAGATCACCACCGCATCGCCGGCGAAGTTGCGGGTCTCGGCGAGATAACGCGCAGCACCGAGCAGCATCGCGGTGTGGCCGTCATGGCCGCAGGCGTGCATCTTGCCGGGAGTCTTCGAAGCATAAGGCAGGTTGGTCTGCTCCTCGACCGGGAGCGCATCCATATCGGCGCGTAGGCCGATGGCCTTGAGGCCCTCGCCGGCCGGCTTGCTGCCCTTGATCACGCCGACCACGCCGGTCTGGCCGATGCCCGTCACGACCTCATCGCAGCCGAACTCGCGCAGGCGGTCCGCGACGAATGCTGCAGTGCGGTGGACGTCATAGAGCAGCTCCGGATGCTGGTGGATGTCCCGGCGCCAGGCCTGAATATCGGGTTGAAGGTCGGCGACGCGGTTCACGATGGGCATGGAGGGTCTCAAGCTTTGTTGAAAATGCAGGCCTGTCTACCATGCAAGCACCAGTCCACCCAACTGGCGCGGATCGGGGTGTAGCCCTGACTCACAGGCATGGCCGGACTTGTCCCGGCCATCCACGTCTGACTATTAGAACGGAAAGCTCGTGGATGCCTGGGACAAGCCAGGGCACGATTCCTGTTGGGTGGAAGAAGAATGCCAAGGCGGCTCGAAGGTGAGTTTGACTACATTGTCGTTGGGGCCGGCACGGCGGGCTGCATCGTCGCCAACCGGCTGTCGGCCGTTTCCAGCAATCGCGTCCTCGTCCTCGAAGCCGGCGGCGACGACAACTGGATCTGGTTCCACATTCCCGTCGGCTATCTCTTCGCCATCGGCAATCCGCGCTCGGACTGGATGTTCAGGACCGAGGCCGAGCCCGGCCTGAACGGCCGCTCGCTCGCCTATCCTCGTGGCAAGGTGATCGGCGGCTCTTCGGCGATCAACGCCATGATCTCGATGCGCGGGCAGGCCGCTGATTACGATCACTGGCGCCAGCTCGGCATGACCGGCTGGGGTTATGACGACGTGCTGCCGCTGTTCAAACGGCTCGAGGATCACTTCCTCGGCGCGAGCGAGCACCACGGCGCCGGCGGCGGCTGGCGCATCGAGGCGCCGCGGCTGTCCTGGGACATCCTCGATGCCGTGGGCGACGCGGCCGAGGAGATGGGCATCAAGCGCATCCCGGATTTCAATACCGGCGACAACGAAGGCACCAGCTATTTCCACGTCAATCAGAAGCGCGGCCGGCGCTGGTCGTCGGCGCGCGGCTTCCTCAAGCCGGTCCTGAACCGGCCCAATCTGCGGCTCGAAAAGCATGTGCTGGTTGATCGGCTGATCGTCGAACAGGGCCGCGCCGTCGGCGTGCGCTTCATCCAGAATGGCGAGATCGTCGAGGCGCGTGCGAGGCGCGAGGTGATCCTCTCGGCAGGCGCGATCGGCTCAGTGCAGGTGCTGCATCGCTCCGGCCTCGGGCCGGCCGACTGGCTGTCGCCGCTCGGCATCGATATCGTGATGGACAAGCCCGGCGTCGGCCGTAATTTACAGGATCATCTCCAGCAGCGCGCGATCTACAAGGTCGAGGGCGTGCGCACACTGAACGAGACTTATTACAATCTGCTCCGCCGCGGCCTGATGGGGCTCGATTACGCGTTCCGTCGCCGCGGGCCGTTGACCATGGCGCCGTCGCAGCTCGGCATCTTCACCCGCTCCGATGCGACGCGCGCACGCGCCAACATCCAGTTCCACGTCCAGCCGCTGTCGCTCGACAAGTTCGGCGATCCTCTGCACCGCTTCCCCGCGATCACGGTGAGCGCCTGCAATCTCCAGCCGACATCGCGCGGCACCGTACGTCTGCGTTCGGCGGCGCCGGACGAGAAGCCCATCATCGCGCCGAATTATCTTTCAACGGATGACGACCGCCAGGTCGGCGCCGATGCCATCCGCACCACCCGCCGCCTGATGCAGCAGAAGGCGCTGGCAAAATATCGCCCGAGCGAATATCTGCCCGGCCCCTCCGTCGGCGACGACGATGCCTCGCTCGCGAAGGCCGCCGGCGACATCGGCACCACCATCTTCCATCCCGTCGGCACCGCGAAGATGGGCGCGGTGAGCGATCCGATGGCGGTGGTCGACGAACGCCTGCGCTTCTACGGTCTCGGCGGCCTTCGCATTGTCGATGCCTCGATCATGCCGACCATCACGTCGGGCAACACCAACACGCCGACTGCGATGATCGCCGAGAAAGGCGCGACGATGATTTTGGAGGATGCGAAGTGAATGCATAGCCCCGATGGGGCGTAGCGAAATCCGGGAGAGGACGCTCGATTGGTCCCGTATTCCGCTGCGCTCCATACGGGCTACGCGTCCAACCACCTCACGAAAACGTCATCGCGTCCGGGAATAACACCCCCGCTCCCCCAATCACCTCCCCGAAGCCCAATTCCGGGCGGAGTGGAGCTGCGCGATGAGCGGACACGATCACGGCGAGGACGGCTTAAGCCGCCGCAAGGTGTTGGAATGCATGACCTGGGCCGGCACCGGAGTGCTCTGGACCATCACTGGGGGCGTGCCGCGCTCGCTCGGCATCATCGATTCCGCGCAAGCTGCGACCGCGGCCGCGCCCGGAATGACCTTCCTCCAGATCAGCGACAGCCATGTCGGCTTCGACAAGCCGGCCAATCCCAACGCGCTCGGCACGCTCGAGGAAGCCATCAACAAGATCAACGCGATGCCGGTCAAGCCGTCGTTCATGATCCACACTGGCGACATCACGCATCTGTCGAAGGCCGCCGAATTCGACAATGCCGATCGCATCATCTCGCAGAGCAAGCTCGACGTGCATTACGTGCCCGGCGAGCATGACTTCCTCGACGAGGAGGTGAAATTCTATCGCGAGCGCTACGGCCGCGGCACAAAGGGCGCAGGCTGGTATTCGTTCGACGCTGGCGGCGTGCACTTCATCGGCCTCGTCAATGTCGTCGACCTCAAGGCCGGAGGCCTCGGCAATCTCGGCGCCGAGCAGCTCGCCTGGCTCGAGGACGATCTGCGCGGCAAGTCGAAATCGACGCCGATCGTGCTGTTCGCCCACATCCCGCTCTGGACGGTCTACCCCGAATGGGGCTGGGGCACCGAGGACGGCGCCCGCGCGCTGGAACACGTGAAAGGCTTCGGTTCGGTCACCGTGCTGAACGGGCATATTCACCAGGTGATGCAGAAGGTCGAGGGCAACGTCACCTTCCACACCGCCCGCTCCACCGCCTTCCCGCAGCCGGCACCCGGGGCTGCCCCCTCGCCCGGACCGATGAAGGTCGAGGACGCAAAGCTCCGCGCGATGCTCGGCGTTGCCAGCATCAACTTCAAGCAGAACGAGCAGCGGCTCGCGATCATCGACACGCCGCTCCAGGGTTGATGCAGGGCTAACGGAAGCTGACAATGAAGACACTCAATCGCCGCGACTTCGGTGTCGCTTTGGCCGCGGCCATGCTGTTACCCGCCACAACCGCCCGTGCCGACGACATGGAGGTGCATATCGACAATTTCGTCTTCCAGCCGGCCGAGCTCAAGATCAAGGTCGGCACCACCGTGACCTGGACCAACCGGGACGACATCCCGCACACCGTGGTGTCGGCCGGCAAATTCAGGTCCAAGACCCTGGACACTGACGACAAGTTCTCGTTCACCTTCACCAATGCGGGCGACTACAAATATTTTTGTTCTCTGCACCCGCACATGACGGGGATGATCAAGGTTGAGTAACATCTCGAACCAAGGCATCAACGTCTTGCCCGGCCGGTGGTCCCACGCCGGCCGGGCTCGTGTGCCTTCGGTCACACACAGAGACAAAACGAACAGGGACGAGACGAACAGCGACGACACGATTCAACGCGCAGAACAAGAGGCAAAGCGAGGAGCGATGCCCGCTAACGACGATTTGCAGAAGGCGCAACGCTTCCGCGAGGCGGCGCTGCCCTATCTCGACGACGTCTACACGCTCGCGCGCTATCTCTTGCGTGACGCCTCCGATGCCGAGGACGCGGTGCAGGAGTGCTATCTGCGCGCTCTGAAGCATTTCGATAGCTATCGCGGGCCGGCGATGAAGCCCTGGCTGTTCGCGATCCTGCGTAACGTCTGCAATGCCGAATATGCACGCCGCGCACACAGGCACAGCGCGATCGAGGATACCCCCGGCGCTGCCGAGCAGACGCCGATCTGGCAAGAGACCGAGGCAAGCCCGGAAACCGAAGTGCTGCGCAGCCGCGATGCGGGCGCGATCCGCAAGCTGATCGACGCGCTCGCCGAACCGTTCAAGGAAACATTCGTGCTGCGGGAGATCAACAACCTGTCTTATCGTGAAATCGCAGAGGCCGTCGGTGCACCCGTCGGCACCGTGATGTCCCGCCTCGCCCGCGCCCGCGCCATGCTGCGCGCGGCCTGGACGGCGGATGAGGAGCAAGCAAGATGACCTGCGACGAAGCAAGAATCCTGCTTCACGCGCTGCTCGACAATGAGCTCGATGCCGGCCACGCGCGCGAGGTCGAAGCCCATATCGCCAGCTGCCCGGCCTGCGCTGCGGAGTTTTCGGCCCAACGCGACATGCAGCGCGTGCTTGCGGATGCCGATTTGCGCTACACCGCACCGGCGAGCCTGCGTGCGCGTATCGAGGCTTCGCTGCCGCAGCCGCAGCGTCAACAGCCGAGCCGCCGCTCCGTGCTGCGCGGCTTTGCGATGGGCTCGGCAGTCTCCGCGCTCGCCGCCTCCGGCGTCGTCGCATTGGTGCTGCGCCAGGACGACCAGCAGCGCATCCTGTCGGAGGTCGTCTCCGCGCATCTGCGCTCGCTCCAGGCCGGCCACCTCATCGACGTGGTCTCCACCGACCAGCACACGGTCAAGCCGTGGTTCAACGGCAAGCTCGACGTCGCCCCGCCCGTAATCGACCTCACCGCGCAAGGTTTTACGCTGGTCGGCGGCAGGCTCGACTATATCGACGCCCGTGCCATCGGCGCGGTCGTCTACAAGCGCCGGCAGCACGTGGTCAATCTGTTCGTGTCGCAGACATCGAACGCGGAATACCGCGCGCCCAAGACCGAAACCATGCAGGGCTTCAACTGCCGGCGCTGGGGCAATCGCGGCCTGAACTTCTGGGCCATCAGCGATCTCGGCGCCGACGAGCTCGCCGAGTTCGTCGAGAAGTTCGAGGCGGCGATGAAGGCCAATGTGGAGGGATAGCGGCGCATCCCGCAAGTCAGACTCACAACTTTTGATTGCGAGCTCGGGAGAGCGCTGCTAATTCAAGCGCCATGATGCGCCCTCTCCTTCTTGCCGCAGCGCTTGCCTGGACGATCGCCGCTTCCGGGCCGGCAGCAGCCCGCGACGGACTCGCCACCACGATGCGGGCCGTCCTCTACGAGGAAGACGTGAGCAACCCGAAGGGTGATCGCGCAGAAGGAAAGATCACTTGGCGGATAGAACCGACGACCGATGCCTCCGCACCATCAGGCGATGTTACGATACGCGGGAATGTCGAGGTGCCTTCGCGGAACCTGCAGATGACGCTCTCCATCCGGCGCAATTTCGACCCCGCACTGCCAGCCACCCACACGGTGCAGATCGATTTCGCCCCGGACTTCGCCGCCGGCAGGATCAAACAGGTCATGGGCCTTCTGATGAAGGCCAACGAGCAGGCCAAGGGAGCGCCCATTGCCGCGCTGTCGGTGAAGGTCGACGACACGCATTTCCTGATCGGCCTGTCCGCTGTGCCGCAGGACGCGGCAAACAATTCGCTTCTGATCCGAAGTAGAGCCTGGATGGACATCCCGATCGTCTACGCGACGCAACGCCGCGCCATTCTTGCGGTCGAGAAGGACGGCAACGTCCTGGCGCTCTTCAATACGGTGTTTGCCCATTGAGGCGGGCACCTCCCGCGGCCCTCGATCACATCGAAGTGGCGAACAAGATTGAAGCCGCCTGAGCGCCTCGGCCTTACGCCGACCGCCGCACCGCGTTGTCGACCAGCGTCTTGCCGAGCGACCAGATCGCGCCGGGGACCTTGTGGCTGCCGGCGATGACGTCGTCGAAGGCGCGCTCGATCCAGCCGCAATCTTCTTCGGTGATGGTGAGCGGCGGCAGAAGCTTGATGGTGTGGCTGCCATGGCCGGCGACCTGCGTCAGGATCTTGTGGTCCTTGAACAGCGGCACGGTGATGAGCTGGCAGAACAGGCCCTTGTTGGCTGCCTCCAGCACGTTCCAGGACGCCCGCAGCCGCAGCGATTTGGGCGGGCCGAACTCGACGCCGATCATCAGGCCCTTGCCGCGGACTTCCTTCAACAGCTCGTAGCCGGGCACCATGCGCGTGAGCGCGAGGCGCAGCTCGGCACCGCGCTTGGCGGCGGACTCGATCAGCTTCTCGGCCTCCATGATGTCAAGCGTGGCGATGCCCGCAGCCATCGCCAGGTCGTTCTTGGAGAAAGTTGAGCCGTGCACGACTGCACGGTCCATCTGGTTGAAGATCTTGTCGAAGATGCTCTTGCGCGTCAGCACCGCGCCGACCGGCACGTGGCCGCCGGACAGCGACTTCGAGAGCAGCACCATGTCGGGCTCGACGTTCCAGTGCTCGACCGCGAGGAAGCGGCCGGTGCGGCCCATGCCGGTCTGGATCTCGTCGGCGACGAACAACGTCCCGTATTTCTTGCAGAGCGCAGCCGCACCCGGCAGGAACTCGTCGGTGGGCATGTTGACGCCCTTGCCCTGGATCGGCTCGACGACGAAGGCCGCCACCTCGCGCGAAGCCAGCGCCTTTTCAAGAGCGGCGAGATCGTTGAACGGGATCGAGGTGCAGCCCGGCAGCAACGGCTCGAAGCCGGTGCGGAAGTTCGAATCACCGGTCAGCGACAGCGCGCCATAGGTCAGGCCGTGATAGCCGTGGGCACAATAGACGATCCCCGGACGGCCGGTGGCGCCGCGGGCGAACTTGATCGCGGCTTCGACGCATTCGGCGCCGGAATTGGCGAAGAAGGCCTTGTCGAGATAGGGGACGTACTTCAAAAGCCGCTCAGCGAGCACGCCGGCAAGCACCGAGACGTCGAATTGGACGAGGTTCGGCAGGTCGGCATCGAGCACGCTCTTGAGCGCCTCACGCATGACAGGATGATTGCGCCCGATCGCAAACACGCCAAAACCGGACAAGAGGTCGAGATAGCGCGCCCCGTCGCGGTCGTAGAGGTACTGCCCCTGCCCCTTCTGGAAGCCGACATCGTAGCCGATGGTCTTCAGAACCCGAACGAACTGCTCGTTCAGATGCCGATTATGCAGGGCGCTGCGCTGGGCCTGGCGGTCCGCGAACAGCTGAGACATGTCTGGATTTGGGCTGTGCATCCGCTACATACTTCGGTTGAGGGCCGTCTCGTCAACTGAAAACGGAACGTCGCTGAAAACGGTCTGTGCGGCCTTTTGCCCTTTTTCGGACCATCTTCGCAAGCAGAGCTTTAGACCATGTTGCACTGCCAAGGAACTATCATGCGTTTAGCCCTTTACACCGGACTAATACTGGCTGGCGGTTACACCTGCCTGGCCCCGGCGCTCGCCGCCGATCCGACCGGCGACTGGCGGGTTGCCGACGGCGTTGCCAACATTCGTGTCGCCCAATGCAATGGCAGCATGTGGGGCGCGGTTTCCTGGGAAAAACAGCCCGGCGGCCGCGACGAGAACAATCCGGACGCGTCGAAAAAGACCCGGCCCACGCTAGGCATGGCGACCCTGATCGACATGAAGAAAAAGCCCGGCGCCGAGCAGTGGGAAGGTCAGGTCTACAACGCCAAGGACGGCCAGCTCTACAGCGCGACCATCACGCCGGTTGGCACCGACCAGCTCGAGATCAAGGGCTGCGTGATGGGGTTCCTGTGCGGTGGCGAGACTTGGACCCGGGTCAGCCCCCCGATTCCCTTGAGCTCCGCCAACGCCATGGCCAAGGGCGCGCCGAAGCCCGCCGGCGCGGCACCGAAAGCCCCGGGAACGACAGGTACTACAGCGGCGCAGCCTGCGCCCGCAGCCCCGAAGGCCGCCGGCAGTGCCAAACCCGGTCAGAAGGGCGCCGCCGACCAGGTCGGCGACATCTGCCTACTCCCTGAGATTGCGGGGTTTGCCCATTAGGGCGGGCTGAAACAGCAGCACGGCGGCGAGCGTCGTCACCAGCGACAGCGCGAGCAGCTTGCCCATGCTGGACGTGCCGGGATGGCTCGACAGCCAAAGGCTGCCGAACGCGGTCGCCGTTGTCAGCGCGCTGAAAAATATCGCGCGCGTCAGGCTGGTCTGGAGCAGGTTTGTCCTGCCCGAGCGCCAGGCCACGACATAGTAGATCTTGAAGGCCACGCCGACGCCGAGCAGCAGCGGAAACGCGACGATATTGGCGAAGTTGAGCGGCAAGCCGATCAGCACGCAGATCTCGAGCGTCACCGCGCCGGCCACCAGCAGCGGCACCAGCGTCATCAACACGTCGACGAACCGGCGCAGCGTGATCCACAGCAGCAGGCCGATCACCAGCAGCGCGTAGATTCCCGCATGGATGAACGCCTTCACCACGGTGTCGCCGGATTTCAGGATCGAGACCGGACCGCCGATCGCGGTCGGCTCGGCAACGAGCACCGCCGCCGCAAATTTGCGCAGCGTGTCGTTGTCGTTGGGATCGCCCTTCGGCAGCGCCTCGACCCGGATGATGCCGTCCTTGCTCTTCCAGGCGCTGACGAGATCTGCCGGCAATGACTTCAGGGTAACCGGCTCGGCTTGCATCGCGTTCCGGAGCTGGTCGAACACGATCTTCATCGGCGCGACGAACACGTCCTGCGCCTTGTTCCGCGTGGCTTCATCGCCATTGGCGAGCTTTTCCAGCGCGTCAGCGAGCCGACGCGAGGCGACCGCACCCGGGCCCTTCGCATCGCCTGCGGTCCGGCGCAGATTGTCGACCGAGGATTTCAGCGCATCGACGTTTTCCTTGTCCGTGGGCGCGGCGTCGATCTGGTCGGGATTGAGCGCGGGGTTCAGCACCTTGGCGCCCTGCGCGATCAGCTTCAGCTTCGGCGCCTGGTCTTCGGGAACGAAGCTGTTGAGCGACATCACGCGCAACACCTCCGGCACCTTCTCCAGCTTCGCCTCCACCTGCCTCGCCTGCTCTTCCGACGTGGTCATCACGTTGATGGCATTGGCGCCAGTGTTGGGATCCTTGCGCAAATCGAGGAAGGTCGCGATCGACTCTGCCTTCGGGTTGCGCAGGTTCATCGGGTTGAAGTCGAACTTCATGTAATAGAGCAGCGGCAGGCCGGCGACCGCCAGAAACATCGTACCGCCGACGACCAGCACCCGGTGCTTCTCCAGGAAGTGATCGAGCGGCGCCAGGAAGGCGTAGCCGACCGGCTCCTTCTCGCCGGGCGGGTTCAACAGCTTCAGCATCGCCGGCAGCACGGTGATGCTGGTGACGAACGCGACCAGCATGCCGACGCCGGCGATCTGCCCGAGTTCGGCAATACCCTTGTAGTCGGTGGGGATGAAGCAGAGGAAGCCGGCCGCGGTCGCCATTGCCGCCAGCGACAACGGAATTGCCGAGCGCTTGGCAGCCAGGATCAGCGCGCCCGAAAGGTCGTTGTGCTTGTAGCGCTCGGAGCGATAGCGGACGCTGTACTGAATGCCGAAATCGACGCCGAGACCGACGAACAGCACGGCGAACGCGATCGACAGCAAATTGAGCGAACCCACCATCATCAGGCCGGCGGCGGTTGTCAGCGCAAGACCGACGAAGAGATTGACGAACACGGCGAAGATGATCTTCGCCGAATGCAGCGCCAGCCAGAGGATGAGCAGCACGACGAGAACCGTGCCGATGCCGTTGACGACGGCGCCTTCCTGGACGGTTGCGTATTCCTCGTTGGCGATCGGGACCGGCCCGGTCAGCCGGACCCGCGCCTGGTATTTGGTGGCAAAGTCCAGATCGGCTGCGGCCTTGCGGATCGCGTCGGTTGCGCCCTTACCGGGCTCCAGCGCGTTGTAGTCGAGGATCGGTTTGAACTCGATGAAGGCGCGCTTGTCCGAATCCGTCAGCGGCTCGTCACTGACGAGCTCACGCCAGGAGAAGGTCGCATTGCCCTTGTTGAGCACGGTCTCGACCGTTTGCGCGATCTGGTTGAAGGGCCGCTCGGTGTTGTCGAGCTTGACCTGCCCGCGCTTGACGCCGGCAAGTCCCGTTTCCAGCGCCCCGGTCAGGCCGCGGATCGAGGGATCGCCTGCCATGATCTCGATCAGAGGCGCGGCGGATTCGAACTGGCTGGTGACCTTTGCGACTTCCTCTGTCGGCAGGAACAACAGGCCATTCTTCTCGAAGAACTCGCCGGTGCCGAGCTGCTGCACCGACTGGAAGTCTGTCTTGTTGTCCTTCAGCTTGGCATAGAGCGCGTCCGAGGCCGCGGTCGCCATCTCCGGCGTTTTGGCTTCGACCACCGCCGTAATCGTCGCATCGCGGTCGAAGGCGCGATCGAACTGCTGGTCGCGTTGGCGCCAGTCCAGATTTTGGGCAATCAGCGAATTGATATCGGTGTTGATGGCGAAATGCCGGGACGTGTAATAGCCCGCCCCCACCGCCAGCAGGAGCCCGAGAATGACGACGAGGGAGGCAAACCGGGTGCAGGCCCTGACGATGGCAACGACGACGCTTTGCAGCACTACTTTTCTTTCTGCGGTTAACAGCTTGCCGGAAACGCCCGCTGTTTAACGGAGTTCCCGGCCGAAACCTATTGCTGTTTTGAGTGGTTATCGCCGTCAGAAGGTTCGAGGTAAACGGCGGAAGACCATGGCGAAATCATGCGGGGCGGTCGGTATAGCCGGGGAGTTGAGGCGGGAAAGTGACGAAGGCGCAAACACCGATATCACCGCTTTTCTGACCAAACATCCCTCTACTATAATACCGTAAAAGTGATCCCAGAGGAACCAAAGTTCATTCCACCTTTCCTTGCTGCCGATTTTTTGACACAAAGTATTGCGCCTCCATGCACGGGGCCCCGACAGGGGTGGGCGGCTACCGCGTGAGCGAAACCGGTGGTGCGGATATTGCAACTCATTGGTTCGTATCGGGGTGTCCCCTGAACTTGAGAGCGGATTGGTGCAACTTGCGTGATGGGCGTCCAATGGAAGTTTATCTGGCGCAACCGCGCGGCTTTTGCGCGGGGGTGGTACGTGCGATCGAGATCGTGGAACGGGCGCTGGAGAAGTACGGCCCGCCCGTCTACGTGCGCCATGAGATCGTGCACAATAAGTACGTCGTCGAGAGCCTGAAGAACAAGGGCGCGATCTTCGTCGAGGAACTGTCGGAGGTGCCGCCGAAGGCTGTGACGGTCTTCAGCGCTCATGGCGTCGCCCGCAGCGTCGAGGAAGAAGCGGCCGCGCGCGACCTTCCGGTGCTCAATGCCACCTGCCCCCTGGTCACGAAAGTTCACAATCAGGGGAAGCGCTACATCGCCAGGGGCCGCACCCTGATCCTGATCGGCCATGCCGGCCACCCCGAGGTCGAAGGTACGATGGGCCAGGTTCCCGCCCCCGTACTGTTGGTCCAAAGCGTTGAAGAGGTTAAGGCCCTTGAGCTGCCGGCGGATACGCCAGTGGCCTACATCACCCAGACCACCCTGTCTGTGGATGACACAAAGGACATCATTTCGGCCCTGCAGGCCCGCTTTACAGATATTCAAGGCCCGGATATCCGGGATATCTGCTATGCGACACAGAACCGCCAATCTGCGGTAAGGGACTTGAGCAAGCTGGTCGACGTGATCTTGGTGGTGGGCGCTGCCAATAGCTCGAATTCGAACCGGCTCCGCGAAATCGGCACTGAGGCCGGTGTCGCGAGTTATCTGATTGCCGACGGCAGCGCGCTCAATCCGGAGTGGTTGAAAGATGCCAGAACCGTCGGTGTCACGGCCGGCGCTTCGGCGCCCGAGGTACTCGTGGATGACGTGATCGAAGCGATGCGGCGGATCGGACCGGTCAAGGTCTCGGTGCTTCCGGGCCGCGAGGAAAACATCGAATTCCGGCTTCCGGCCCAACTGGCTGCGAGCTGACCCACCCGAATTTCAAGCCCAGAAAGAAACTTGTAATGGCTATCCCCTTCTTCAAGGAAATGCGTATCGGCGGCTATTTGATCAAGCAGAAGCTGCTTGGCCGCAAGCGCTATCCGCTCGTGCTGATGCTGGAGCCGCTGTTCCGCTGCAACCTCGCCTGCGTCGGCTGCGGCAAGATCGACTATCCGGATGCGATCCTCAACCGCCGCATGACCGCACAGGAGTGCTGGGACGCGGCCGACGAGTGCGGCGCGCCGATGGTCGCCATCCCCGGCGGCGAGCCGCTGATCCACAAGGAGATCGGCGAGATCGTGCGCGGCCTCGTGGCGCGCAAGAAGTTCGTCTCGCTCTGCACCAACGCTCTGCTGCTCGAGAAGAAGCTCGATCTGTTCGAGCCCTCGCCCTACCTGTTCTTCTCCGTGCACCTCGACGGTCTGAAGGAGCACCACGACAAGGCGGTGTCGCAGAAGGGCGTGTTCGACCGCGCCGTCTCCGCGATCAAGGCGGCCAAGGCCCGCGGCTTCACCGTCAACGTCAACGCCACCATCTTCGACGGCCATCCGGCCGAGGAGATCGCCAAGTTCTTGGATCTCACCGTCGAGCTCGGCGTCGGCGTCTCGATGTCTCCGGGCTACGCCTATGAGCGGGCGCCCGACCAGGAGCACTTCCTCAACCGCACCAAGACCAAGAAGCTGTTCCGCGACGTCTTTGCGATGGGCAAGGGCAAGAAGTGGAATTTCATGCATTCCGGCCTGTTCCTGGACTTCCTCGCCGGCAACCAGGAATACGAGTGCACGCCCTGGGGCATGCCCGCGCGCAACATCTTCGGCTGGCAGAAGCCCTGCTATTTGCTCGGTGAAGGCTACGCAAAAACCTTCAAGGAGCTGATGGACACCACCGACTGGGAGACCTACGGCACCGGCAAGTACGAGAAGTGCGCCGACTGTATGGCCCATTGCGGCTACGAGCCGACCGCGGCGACCGCGGCCATCAACAATCCGCTGAAGGCAATGTGGGTGTCGCTGCGCGGGATCAGGACCACGGGTCCGATGGCCCCGGAGATCGACATGAGCAAGCAGCGCCCGGCGCAGTACATCTTCTCCGCGGAAGTGCAGAAGCGCCTGTCGGAGATCCGCAAGGACGAGGCCGCCGCCGCGCAGGAGAAGGCGGCGCGGAAGGCTTCCACCGCCGCGTAAGCGCGACGCCCGCCCGGATGGAGCGCAAGCGAAATCCGGGACGGCCCCTCTGCTTTGAAGACGTCGGATTGCGCTCCGCTCCATCCGAGCTACGCACACCGAAATAGAAAAGGCCCGATCGCCAATGGCGACCGGGCCTTTTGTTTTTAGTGATCGCAGAAACCGCTCAGGCTGCCTCAGAGACCAGCGCCTCGCTCTCCACGAGCTCGGTACCAATCAAATAGTCGCGGCAACCGCGCAAGCTGCGCAGCGCGCGGTTGAAGTCGAGGCCGGTCGAGACCAGTCCATGCAGCGCGGTCGGATTGCGCACGATGCCGCGCAGCACGGCCAGCACGTCGATCTGGCCGTTCGGCTTGATGGCGGCGCGGGCGAGCGCCGGCAGCGCGCGATGGGCGGGATCGCTGATGACGCGGACCGCGGCGAACGGCAAGCCGGCTTCGGCGGCGTAGGCGGCCGCGATGTGGCTTTCCATGTCGACGGCGGCAGCTCCGGTCTCCGAATGCAGCGCCGCCTTGCAGGAGCGCCTCGTGACCACTTCCTCGGCACCGGCGAGGCTGCCGCGCACCACGCGGCGGCGGCCCGACGTCAGGCGGTCGATCAGGTCGTCGCCGAGCGAGAGGCCAGCGGCCCAGCGCGTGTCGCCCGCGAGCACCTCGGTCGCCAGCACGACGTCGCCGGAGCGCAGCGTCGGGTCGAGCCCGCCGGCCACGCCAAAGGAGATCACACCGCGAATCGTCTCGGGATCCAGCACCGTCAACAGCGCCCGCAACTGGGTCGGGCTGCTCGACGAACAGATCACCGCCATTCCGGGCCCGGCCGCGATGCGGGCCTCCTGAACCAATCCAGTCACGATCAATATCGGCCTCGGATCAACGGTTTGACCCGCGGTAAGATAGTCCCCCGTCCCCAAAGTCACATTCCGACCCCTACCACCCTGCTGTTGGTGTTCCGCAAGTTCCGATACCGCGCCAACGCCCACAGCGGGAAGAACTTCGGGTAACCATGGTACCGTAGATAGAATACACGGGGAAAGCCTGTGGCGGTGTACCGCTGTTCGTCCCACAGTCCTTTTTCGTTCTGTGTTGCAATCAGGTACTCCACCCCGCGGGCGACGGCCGGGTGATCAACCTCGCCAGCAGCCATCAAGGCAAGCAAGGCCCATGCCGTTTGCGATGCGGTCGAGGGGGCGGCTTCCCAGCCTCGGTAGTCCAGCCGGTAGCTGACGGCATCCTCGCCCCAGCCGCCGTCCTGATTCTGGATCGAGGCCAGCCAGCCGGCGGCTTTCCGGATCATGGGGTCGTCATGGCGGACGCCGGCCATGTTGAGGGCGCACAGCACCGACCAGGTTCCATAGATGAAATTCATGCCCCAGCGGCCGTACCAGGACCCTTCGGGGTGCTGGGTCTTCCGCAGGTAGGCGACGCCCTCGGCGACATGCTTGCTGGTCTTCGGGGTCTCGCCGAGCTGGGCCAGCATCGAGATGCAGCGCGCGGTGACGTCCTCGGTCGGCGGGTCGAGCAGCGCGCCATGGTCGGAGAACGGGATGTTGTTCAGATAATATTCGAGGTTGTTGACGTCGAAGGCGGCCCAGCCGCCGTCGTCGCTCTGCATGCCCTCGATCCACTCCCGGGCACGGTCGATCGCGGCGTCATAGCCGGTCGCACCGTGCTCCCGGCGCATCCGGTCCATCGACATCACCACCACCGCGGTGTCGTCGAGATCGGGATAATGGGCATTGTTGTACTGGAAGGCCCAGCCGCCCGGGCGCACGTCGGGCCGCTTCACCGCCCAGTCGCCCTTCACCTCGAGCTCCTGCTTCGGGATCAGCCAGTCGAGACCCTGCTTGGCCGCGGGCACCGCTCTGTCACAGCCGGCTTCGAGCAGCGCGTGGGCGGTCAGCGTCGTGTCCCACACCGGCGAGACGCAGGGCTGGCAATAGGCCTCGTCGTCCTTGATCACGAGCAGCTTGTCGATACCCCGGCGCGTGATCGCGCGCGGCGGATAGGTCTCATCCTTGCCGAGCGCGTCGTACATCATGACGATGTTGGCCATCGGCGGATAGATCGCGCCCATGCCGTCCTCGCCGTTCAACCGCTCCTCGGTGAAGGCGAGCGCGGCATCGATCGCGCGCTTGCGCAGGCTCTTGGGAAACATCGGCTCGACCACGCGCAAAATGCCGTCGAGCGCGCGGAACAGCACGAACCAGGCCATGCTCTGGTGCGGCGCCTTGGCCGTCATGCCAATCGAGCGCGGATCCTGCAGGAACAGCTCGTCGATGCCGACACCCTTGGGATTCTTCGCCCGTGGCTTCAGCGCGGCGATGACCATCAGCGGCACCATGGTGGTGCGTGCCCAGTAGGAGATCTTGTTGATGTGGAACGGCGACCAGAACGGCAGCAGCACGATCTCGATCGGCAGCACCGGTACCGCGCGCCAGGTCACGACGCCAAACATCGCAAGCATGAAGCGCGTGAAGACGTTGCTGTGAATGGCGCCGCCGCGGGAATGGATCGCCTCGCGCGCACGCACCATGTGCGGCGCGTCGATGGAATCCCCGATCATCTTCAACGCGAAATACGCCTTCACGCTGGCGCTCATGTCGAACTCGCCATCATGCACCAGCGGCCAGCCGCCATGGACGCCCTGAACGCGGCGAAGATAATTGGCGATCTTGGCTTCGAGCACGGCATCGACCGGCTCGGCGAGATAATGGCGCAGCAGCACGTATTCGGCCGGAATCGTGCAATCGGCCTCGAGCTCGAACACCCAATGCCCGTCGGATTGCTGGAAGCCGAGGACGCCTTCGGTGGCCGACGCAATGCTCGATGCCAAGTTCCCGAATTCTTGGGCTTCGCGGCTGGTCGCGTTCACGGAATCCATCTCGCTCGATTGCTCCGATAGTCGATTGAATTGGCCGAAATTGACCGGGACAAATACCCGTCAGGGCCGCCTGTCACTATCCCTTGGCGGCCAGAACCAGATCGGCGGCGCGATCACCGGATCGGACCGATCCCTCGATGGTTGCAGGCAATCCCGTAGCAGTCCAATCGCCTGCAAGAAACAGGTTTTTCAGCGCAGTGACCGGCCCTGGACGCAGGGCATTCTGCGCCGGCGTCGCCGCGAATGTGGCACGGCGCTCGCGCACGATCTGCCAAGGGGGCAGCTCGCCGGACACACCGCCCGCCTTGCACACGTCGTTCCAGATCGCCTGCGCGAGTTCCTCGCGCGGCATCTCGACCAGACGGTCGCCGTTGCTGATGGTGACGGACAGCCGGTTCGGGAACGCAAACAGCCATTCCACGACGCCGCCGATCACGCCGAGGATCGGAGCCGATCCCGCTGGCGGCTCAACGCGGAAATGCGCATTCACGATGGCGCGGAATTCGGTCGGCGTCTTCAGGCCCGGCAGCAGGTTGGAGGCAGCGCGCGGCGGTACCGCCATCACGACGACGTCGCCCTCGCCGATTTGGATCACATCTTCGCCGCCGAAATTCAGCGCGCCGACCTTGCCGTCATGGGTCGCAAACGAGCGCAGCTCATGGCCGAGCTGAACGCTGTGCCCGCGCTCCTGCAGGAACGTCACGGCAGGCTCGATCAGCACCGCGCTGAGCCCGTCGCGCGCGATCAGGGGACGGCAGGCCTGCCCGCCGGCGAGCAGCGTCTCGCGCACGATCGCGCCGGCCAGCCCCGCCGAGCCTTCGGGTGGATCGACGTTGAGCGCCGCCAGCAGCAGCGGCTGCACCAGGCGCTGATAGAGCACGCCCTCGCAGGGAATGGACTTGCCGACCAGCGTCTCTTCCGATGCCCAGATCAGCGGCGCCAGCTTCAGGTAATCGGTCAACCCGGTGTCGGGGACGCGGCGGCTCTCGTCGAGCACCCAGGTCGGGAGCCGGCCGTCGCCGAGGTCAATCTGCCAGCGCTGCCCGGTCGTGAGGTCGACAAAGGGAAACTGCGCGCGCTCCGGACCGACGAGGCCCGCTTCAGTGCCGATCGAGCGCGCGTAGGCGCGCGCATGGCTGTTGCCGGACAGCAGCAGATGGTTGCCGTTGTCGATAGTGAGATTGGTGGCGCCGTCGAAATAAGAACGGCAGCGGCCGCCGGCCTGCTGGGTCGCCTCGTGCACGGCGACCTTGAAGCCGGCATTGGCAAGCCGCACGGCGGCGGAGAGGCCGGAAATTC
The DNA here is from genome assembly GCF_055811695.1 of Bradyrhizobium sp. MI1.3. Lineage (NCBI taxonomy): Bacteria > Pseudomonadati > Pseudomonadota > Alphaproteobacteria > Hyphomicrobiales > Nitrobacteraceae > Bradyrhizobium > Bradyrhizobium sp. MI1.3. The sequence goes on from NZ_JBVVPQ010000047.1 coordinate 31,364, forward strand.
CAGCGCCAATGATGTGAGCTGTTTTTTGCATCAGATGAGAGCGTATCGGAGCAGGATGGCGATGCGTGTGATCTTCGACACACGCACCGGCTCACGCGGCGCGTTGAACCCGCGCGCGATCAGAAGATCCAGAATGGCATGATAGTATTTCGACATCATCCGGGGCGCGCGCACCGCGCGGCGCCGATTGCGGTTCATGATCTCGTCCGACTTCTCGAAATACACCTTTGCGCGCTGCGCCAGCGGCAGGCAGACCTTCGGCAGCGCGCGCTCGACGATCACGCGGTCCGGATCGTTGGAAGTGATGCCGGCATGCAGCAGCGCTTCGCGCGGTAGATAGAGCCGGCCGAGGCCCGCGTCCTCGTCGATGTCGCGCAGGATGTTGGTGAGCTGGAGCGCGCGGCCGAGATGATGGGCGAGCTCGATGCCGTCTTCTTCCGGCAGGCCGAAGACGCGGACCGACAGCCGCCCCACGGCACTCGCGACGCGATCGCAGTAGAGATCCAGCGTCGCCATGTCGGGCGCGCGGATGTCCTGCGGCACGTCCATCTCCATGCCGTCGACGATCGCGAGGAAATCCTCGCGCTTGAGGCCGAAGGTCTTCACCGAGGCGACGTAGTCCTTCAGCCGTGGCGGCGGATTGCCCTGGTAGAGCGCATCGATGTCGTTGCGCCACGCCTGAAGGGCGGCGAGCCGCTCGTCGCGCGGTCCGTCGGAATCGGCGATGTCGTCGACCTGGCGGCAGAAGCTGTAGATCTGGAACATCGCTTCGCGCTGGTCGTGCGGCAGGATGCGCATCGCGGCGTAGAACGAACTGCCGGATGCGGTCGAGCCATAATTGGCGCCGGGCGAGGTCGCCTCAAGCGTCATGTGCAGTCCCCGGTCTTGAAATGGCCTTGCGTCCGACCGCGCGGCGGCCGACTTCGCCGATCATGCCGGCGAGGCTGAAGGTGAGGAGCTCGAGCTTGTTCAGGTGCACGCGCTCGCGCAGGGGATCGCGCACCTTCAACAGGCGCACGATGCGGTCGGCATAAGCCTGGATCACCGAGACCTCGATGCCGAGGCGGAAATCCCTGATCTCCGCAGCTAGCGACCTGCCCTCGTCGAGCAGCGCTTCGTTGCGCACGGCGAGAGCCTGAAGGCAGGCCAGCATCGCCGGTGGCGATTGCGCCTCTCCGAGCTGCTCGACCGAGGCGCCACTCGCGGCCAGCGCATCGCGCGGCAGATAGACGCGGTTGAGCTCGCGGAAATCCTTGCCGCAATCCTGGAGATGGTTGTTGATCTGCAGCGCTGCACAGAGCGCATCGGACGCGGCCCAGGTCGAGGTGCTCTCACCATGGACGTCGAGCATGAAGCGGCCGACCGGCATCGCCGAGTAGCGGCAATAATGGATGACCTCGTCCCAATTCTCGTAGCGCAACTTGGTCACGTCCATGCGGAACGCGATGAGCACGTCGAGCGCGTGGCGCGGCGCCATACCGCGTTCGGCCAGTGCGTGCCGCAGGCTGACGGCCTCGGCCTGGGTGTCGCCTTTGCCGAGCAATTCCGCCTCGAGCAGGTCGAGATAAGCGAGCTTCTCGTCCGGCGGCAGCGTGGCGTGGTCGGCGATGTCGTCGGCGGTGCGAACGAAATTGTAATACGCCAGGATCAGCGCGCGATGACGCGGATGAATGATCCAGGACGCGACGGGAAAATTCTCGTCGCGCTCACCCTTGCCGGATCGCAATTCGCTCGCAGAGGTCATCGAGGGCTGGTCTACAATCGTTTGGACAGGAAGGGCTTTTTCGCTCGCGCTAGCCCGTGCGGGCGATGCCGCCGCGGCCCCCATATAGGGGAATACGGCCGCAAAACCAATCCTGTCTCTCGATGGCTGCCCTTTGCGGATCAGGCCCGAAAAGGCGGCCCCGGAGGCCGCCTTTTGTGGGCCAGTGGCCGAGCTTACTGGTTGTGGTTCTTCAGGACCTGGTCGCAGGCCTGCGAAATCTTGGCCCGGTTCTCCTTGAGGCAGGCCAGGATGGTGAAATCGCCCTGGTCGATGACCGGACGGCAGAGCTTCTGCACATCGCGCGAGCAGGCCTTCTGCTCGGCGTCCGTGCCGCGCCCTTGCTGGGCGAACGCTGCGGTCGAGAGGGAGGCCGACAGCAAGGTGAGAGCGACGAGAAGCTTACGCATTGTATTCCTTCATTCTGACGGCAGAATCGCACCAATCCCGGACAGCACAGGGCGACGACCGGAACGGATTGTTCTGATGGCAAGTCGCCGCGGGAGTAGCGGCCTCGGAGAAGGCACAAGCACTGGCAAATGCGGCCAAATTGGCGCCACGTCCACCAGATCAGGTCTTCCCTGCGCCTTCTGTGACAAATGTAAGAGACTGATACTACGTCATAATTCGGGTACGCCGCGTTTTGCTGCGCACCTGTTGCAGAGCTGCATCTCTACATCCCGCCATGGGCCCCAGAAACATGCCGAAACGCAGAGAATCCGGAGGCCGATCATGGCAAGTGCGCTTCGCGATGCCGACATGTGGGCGGCCGGCCATTGAACCTGACACAGGCTCGGAACACTAAACCTTCGATGTGGCGAGACGTCCTTGGTGACAAGCGGACGTCGTTCCAAAACGGGATATTTTGAAGATGAATTTTTTTGGGCGATCTGAACTGGCAATCAAGGCGGCCGGCATCGGCGCTGTGCTGCTGTTCTCAGTTTCGGCAAGTCAGGCTCAGTCGTCCGGACCGTTTGCAGGTTTCGAGGGCGCATGGACCGGCACGGGTACGGTGTCGCTGTCCGACGGCTCCACCGAGCGCATCCGTTGCAAGGCCGACTACAAAGTTGCCGGCACCGGTCTCAGCCTCAAGCAGGCGTTGCACTGCGCGTCCGACAGCTACAAGTTCGACCTCACCAGCGACGTGACCAGCCAGGGCGAGCGGATCTCCGGCAATTGGAGCGAGACCAACCGCAACATCTTCGGCAATCTGCAAGGCACCGCCGGTGGCGGCCAGATCGAGGTGTTCGTCGAGGCCAACGGCTTTGCCGCCAATTTGTCGCTGCGCACCAACGGCACCAAGCAAACGGTGCAGATCTCATCCAAGGGCGAGATTCGCGGCGTCAACATCACGATGACGAAGGGCTGACGGCTCTTACCGCTTCGAAAGCAACAAGCCCCGGTTCTCGCGAACCGGGGCTTTGTTGTTTTCGGGAGACGCGGCGCAATCGCCCGGACCGCGCCGATTCGAGTGTCTGATGAACGAAGCCGTTCAGATCGCCGGCTTGTCGCCCTGAAGCTTGGCGTGCAGATTGATCAACCACATCGCCGTCGGCCGCAGGATGAAGAGGTCGGCGACGAGCGCCATCACCATCGAGAAGGCGCTGAGCCAGCCGAACAGCCGTAGCGACGGCAGGTCGGAGAACACCGTGACGACGAGACCGCAGGCCAGCACCAGCGTGGTCAGGATCAAGGCCGGGCCGACCAGCACGGTGGCGCGCTCCACCGCGAGCGCCGAGCCGACGCCCGGCTTGCTCTCGAGCCTGAGGCGGTTGAGGAAATGGATGGTGGCGCTTAAGCCGAGGCCGAACGAAACGGTCAGAGCCACGACGCTGGCGAATTGCAGTCCCTCACCCATCGCCCACAGCACCGTTCCCGACATCACAACGGGGAAGATGCCCGGCAGGATGCAGGCGAACATCACCACCCAGGAACGGAAGGCCAGGCCGATGAAGATCGCGACCAGCGCGAATTCGACGGTCAGCCCACGGTTGAGCTTCTCGATCATGCCGGCCGAGTTGCGCGCGGCAATCGCGGCAAGACCCGTGACCGCCACTTCATAGCCGGGATGCTTCTTGCGCACGGCGTCGAGCTCGGTATCGAGCTTGTCGACGATCGGAAGGAGCTGGCTGGAATCCTTGTCCGGCACGCGACCTGCGACCACGACGGCGTCCTGCTCGGCATCGATGAACCGGCGCACCAGATGCTCCGGAATGACGCTGACATATTCCTTCAGGGTCGCGACGTCGGCGCTGCCGGCCTTGTCCGCGAGCCAGCGGCGCAGGGTCTCGACCGACCAGACATTGCCGACACCGGCTGCCTTCTCCACCGTCGCGTGCACATCCGCGATGGTCTGCAGCGTCTCCGGCGAATAGAGCGATTCACCCTTGGGGAACTGGATCAGAACGTTGACCGGGTTGGCGCCGGTGAGCTTGGCGTCGAGCCGGTCGCTGGCGGCGACCGCCTGGCGCTTGTCCGGCACCTGGTCGGCGAGCCGGTAGCGCGGCTCCAGATTTGCGTAGATGACGCCGAGGCCCGCCACGAACACCACCGCGATCAGGCTGAACAGGCCAGGACGGCCCACCATGCGCACCGCGATCCAGTAGCAGAAATTACGCAGCGCCTGCACGCCGGCATCCGCGCTCTGGAACTTGGTCGCAAAGACCTTCTCGTTGCGCACCAGCAGCACGCCGAACACCGGCACCAGCGACAACACCGCGACCAGCGCGATGATGGTGGCGGCGAGACCCGCCTCGCCAAACTTGCGGATCAGATCGGAGTCGGAGAACTGGAGCGCGATGAAGGAAATGCCGGCGGTGCCGTGCGTCAGCACGCAGGCCGGTCCCACCACCAGCACCGCGTTCTTGAACGCGGTGAACTTGTCCTGGCCCGCGATCAGCCGGTCGCGCGCGGCGAAGGTGAGCTGCATCGAGTCCGAGAAGCTGATGACCATGATGAGCGGCGTCATCACGTTCAGGAACATGTTGAGGTTGAAATTGGCCCAGCCGAGCGCGCCGAGCGCCAGCAGGATCGCAATCATCGGCGGGAACGCCGCCGCCACCATGAACGAGATCTTGCGGAAGAAGATGATGGCGATGACACAGCCGGCGAGAATGCCGAGGATGTTGTAGGTGAGCCCGTCGCGCTCGACCGCGTTGCGGATCTCGAGCTGCATCACCGGCACGCCGGAAAGCTGCACGTTGAGGCCGGTGTCGCCGAGGTCTTCCTTCATCAGCGCGCGGATGTCGGCGACGGTCTTGGTCAGCTTGTTGGAGGCGACCACCTCCGGATCGAGCGAAAGCACGATCAGCGCCAGCGTGCCGTCCTCGGACAACAGCTTGCCGCGGATGATCTCGTTGGCTTTGACGCCCTCGATGAACTTGTCATAGGCCGCGCCCTCGGGCAGCTCGGGCGGGAACAAGGCTGCGGGAAGCTTGCCCGGCGCCGGCGCCTGACGCGCGGAGAACAGCGAGACCAGTCCGCGCGTACCCTCCACCAGCTGCATGTCGGTGACGAAGTCGCGCAGCTTCTCGAGGTTGTTCCGCGCCAGCAGGGTCTTGCCCTCGACTACGACGAGGACGTCGAATTCTTCGGCCGGGAACTTCTTGGTCACCGCTTCGTACTGGCGGAATTCCGGCGTGTTGGACCGGAACAGCTGCGACAGCGAATCGTCGATCTTGATCCGATGGATGCCGAACACGGCGCCGACGATCAGGACGAGCAGGACGATGCAGGAGACGATGGGCGCCCGGACGGCGAACAGCCCGATGCGCTCCAGCCCGAAGGCGATCGAGGACGCAGGTCCCTGCTCGACCTTGTCGACATGAACCTCACTCTCGCTGTGCTTTTCGAGCATGCCTTGTCCAGTTCCTAAATCGGCTCGGGTCTGTGAGCTTGTCGCGCCCCGCGAACGGCTTGAAAATGCCATACCAATGGGAGGCTTGCCCTTTGAAAATGCGCAGAAAATCGCCGCGAGGGGTTTAGCAGGTCAATCGCCCTTCTCGCAAGCAGGCGGAGTGTGGCCGAATCGATCAAGATGTGGCGATTTTGCCTTAATGCCCTTCATTCGGGCAAAGCCGTGCCAATTCGACGCGGCGCGCGGTCCGCGCTCTCGTCCTTCAGCGCCACACCGCTCACTTCCCGCGCGAGCCCCTCGCGGACCAGCCAGGCGATCTTGAAAGCAGCCTCGTCATAGCTCAACCCGGCCTTGTGGATGTTCGACACGCAATTGCGCTCGGCATCGGTGCGGCCCGGCTTCGGGGCGAAAGTCAGATAGGCGCCGAGACTGTCGGGCGCCGACAGGCCCGGCCGCTCGCCGATCAGCGTCACGACCATGCGCGCGCCGAGAATGGCGCCGATCTCGTCGCCGAGCGCGACACGCGCGCCTGAGGCGACCACGACATGGCCGATCGCGACACCATCGCCGGCTGCGAGCAACGGCAGCAGGCGCATCACCAGCGCGGCCGCATGGGCGTGGACCGCCGCAGCCGACAGCCCATCGCCAATCACGACCGCGAGTTGGCACGGCTCCGAGGCGCTCCGCGCCAGAGCCTCGACTGATCCGGCATCCAGCAGTCTGCCCAGATCGGGCCGCCGCAAATAGTCCCTGCGGTCGACCGCCCGGCTGTTCGCCTCGGTGACGACGAGGCCGAGCGCGCGGAGATCCGCGACCAGCCGCGGCGCATCGAACACGGCATGTACGGCATCGCGGGCGCGGGCATGGTCCAGCGTGAAATCGAGCAGTGCCCGCGTCGGCAGGCTCGCGCCGCTGCGCCCGAGCGCGACGCGCGCGGGCGTAAGCGACCGCAGATCGAGGGTCGGACGACGCGGGATGGCCGGATCAGACATGTTGTGTCATTCGGCGGGGACGGAGGCCTCGCGTAGCCGGATCGAATAGTTCGAGGCGTTCTGCTGGCCGGTCGAGGCCGCCCGCGCAAAGGTGATGAGATGGTGCGCGATCAGAGTGCAGCCGATCAGACCTTCGAGGTCGCCGCGCTTGATGCGGCCCAGCGCGAACTTCCAGAACACGCGCTTGTAGTCGCCGAGCACGCCGACCTTCCAGAAGATGTTTCGCAGCATGACGAGGCCGCGCCTGATGTTGGGCCAGGTCTTCATCTCGTCCGGCGTCGGCATCTTCAGGCGATGCACGTAAACGTGGTCGCATTGATACTGGAAGCGCGCGTAGACCTTCTCGGGCTCGTAGGCGACGGCCATGGCGTGTTTCCAGGATGCGACGACGTCGTCGTAGGGCAACAGGAAGTTGACATTGGAATCGCGGCCGTCGTCCTCGACCAGGCGTCCCTCGCGCTCCAGACGGTCCCATAGCGGCGTCTTCGGCAGCGCCTGAAGCAGGTTGATCGTGAGCAGCGGAATCCGGGAGTCCTCGACGAAGGCGAGCAGCGCCTCCGAAGTGTTGGGCTTGTCGGTGTCGAGCCCCATGATGATGCCGGACACGACCTCCATGCCGTAGGAGTTGATGGTTTGCACGCCCTCGAGGATCGGGACCATCATGTTGTGGTCCTTGTGCATCGCCTTCAGCGCATCGGGATCGGGCGTCTCGATGCCGCAGAAGATGGTGACGAAATAGGCCTCGCGCATCTTCTCGAGGATTTCCGGCCGCTTGGCGATGTTGAGCGTCGCCTCGCAGGCGAGCCGCACCATATAGCCGGTCCTCTTCTGCCATTCGATCAGATGCGGCAAGAGGTCCAGCGCCGCCTTGCGGTTGCCGATGAAATTGTCGTCGACGAAATAGACCGTGTCGGTCATGCCGCATTCGCGCAGGCGGTCGAGTTCGGCGATGATCTGCTCCGGCGATTTGATGCGCGGATTGCGGCCGTACAGCCCGGGGATGTCGCAGAACTCGCACTGATACGGACAGCCGCTGGAATACTGGATGCTGCCGAGGAAGTATTTCTTCACGTCGGCGAGCTCGTAGGCCGGGATCGGAAACTCCGTCATCGGCACGCGGTCTTTGGTGGTCAGAACCACCTGGGTCTCGGGACGCGAGATGTCGCGCGACAGTATTTCGAGCAGCTGATTGGTGGCGTCGCCGAGCTCACCGACATGGAGATAGTCGAACGACGGATAGTAATCCGGGCAGGCGCTGACGGAGGGACCGCCAAGCGCGACCGGCAGGTCGAACTCATGGGCGCGGCGGCAGATGTCGTTCATCTGCTGGCGCTGGATGTGCATGCCGCTGACGAAGACCGCCTCCGCCCATTCGAACTCCTCCTTCGTCGTACGGCGCAGGTTCTCGTCGACGAATTTGACCTGCCATTCCCTGGGCAGATAGGCGGCGAGCAGCAAAAGTCCCTGCGGCGGCATGAAGGCGCGGACGCCATCGGTCAGGGGGTAGGAATGCTCGAACGTCCCGAACGACGATGTGTATCGCGGAAACACGCAGAGAATCCGCCGGGACGTCCCGTTACTTTCAGCTCGCATCAAAGCTCCCCCGCCACGCTCGACTTAGCTGCGGAAATTGCCAGACAGCCACATAGCGTAATGCTGCCGCCGGAATTTCTCAATATTGTGGCATGAGCATAATTCCTTAGGGCACCAATGGTTTCCTCGGGCCGCCGGGTGCTTCCGCCGCGTCACGCGATCAGCCGGGAGGCAAAATCGGGCAGCAGGCCTGCATCGCCGGCAAGACGGAAATCGGCGCCCGCAATGCCGGACCGCACCAGCCAATCGTCGAATTCCGGCGCGCGGCGCAGTCCGAAGACGTCGCGGACATAGAGCGCGTCGTGAAAAGACGTGGACTGATAGTTCAGCATGACGTCATCGGCGCCGGGGACACCCATGATGAAGGTGACGCCGGCGGCAGCGAGCAACGTCAGCAGATTGTCCATGTCGTCCTGGTCCGCCTCGGCGTGGTTGGTGTAGCAAATGTCGATGCCGAGCGGCAGGCCGAGCAGCTTGCCGCAAAAGTGATCCTCCAGCCCGGCCCGGATGATTTCCTTGCCGTCGTAGAGATATTCCGGGCCGATGAAGCCGACCACGCTGTTGACCAGGAGGGGCGCAAAGGCGCGGGCCACCGCATAGGCGCGCGCCTCGCAGGTCTGCTGGTCGACGCCGTGATGGGCGTTGGCCGATAGCGCCGAGCCTTGCCCGGTCTCGAAATACATCACGTTCTGCCCGACCGTGCCGCGCCTCTGCGACAATCCGGCCTCGTGCGCCTCCTTGAGAAGCGCGAGGTCGATACCAAAACTGCGGTTGGCAGCCTCAGTGCCGGCGACCGACTGGAACACGAGGTCGACCGGCGCCCCCTGCCCGATCAGCGACAGCGTCGTGGTGACATGGGTCAGCACGCAGCCCTGTGTCGGGATCTTCAGCCGCGCGATGACCTCGTCGAGCAGCCGCAGCAATTGGCCGATCACGGCCGGGTCGTCGCTCGCCGGGTTGATGCCGATGCAGGCATCGCCGGCGCCGAGCAGGATGCCGTCGAGGATGGAGGCGGTGATGCCCCTGGCGTCGTCGAAGGGATGGTTGGGCTGCAGCCGGGTGCTCATCCGGCCCTTCAGGCCGATGGTGTTGCGGAAAGCGGTGGTGATCTCGCATTTCCGCGCCGCCAGGATCAGATCCTGGTTGCGCATCAGCTTCGAGACCGCGGCGGCCATCTCCGGGGTGATGCCGCCGGCCAGCTTGCGCAAGATTTCGGGCGTCGCGGCGTCCGATAGCAGCCAGTCGCGAAAGGCGCCGACCGTCAGCGAAGCCACCGGCGCGAAGGCCTTGGCGTCGTGGCTGTCGATGACGAGGCGGGTGACCTCGTCGGTCTCATAGGGGATGACGGCTTCCTGCAAGAACTGCCCGAGCGGGACGCCGGCCAGCGCCATCCGCGCCGCGATCATCTGTTCGGCACTGGCGGCGGCGATCCCGGCCAGGCGGTCGCCGGAGCGCGGCGGCGTCGCCTTGGCGAGCAGGTCGCGCAAATCCGGGAACGTGTAGGTCGTGGCGTCGATGGTGTGGCGGTAGACCAAGGGTCTCTCCGGGGTTCGTCGGCCAAAGGCCGACTCCTGGGCAATCCCAAGACTATACCTTCAGATCAAGACGCTGAAATATCTACCTTTCCTTCGACCGACGGCGAAGGGCGCCAAACCCGGCGTTAACGCTGCGTCCATCTTCATTCTGCATAGTTTTGCAATAGTTTGCACGACCGCGCTCTCCGGCCGCTCCCGGCCATTCGGGCCCCTGAAAACCATGACAACTGACCGACCTGGGAATGCCACCGGCCTCGCCGGCCGCTTCACGCTTGCCAACAAGCTCTACGCCATCTTCGCGCTGTTCGCGATTCTCACGGCGGCGATCGCGATGCTGTCCGACTACAACAGCCGCCGCGGCGCCGAGCTGACCACCGCGATCGAGACCGCGAACGCCGCCGCGCTGAACGTCGAGCGGGTCAACTCGCTGGTCTATGCGGTCGTGATGGAATCGCGCGGCGTCTACATGTCGACTGAACCGGCCGTGGTGAAGAAGTACGGCGAGGGCCTGCTCAAGTTCAACGCCCAGATCCTTGACGTCGTGAAGCGCTGGGAGACCATCGTCAAGGCTGACGATGCCGAGCAGTTCGCCACGTTCAAGAAGCGCATCGAGCAGTTCGTCGAGTTTCGCAAGGAGCTGGTGCGCCGCGGCGTCGAGATCAATGCGGCCGCGGGCCGCGAATGGGGCGACAACGACGCCAACCGCGCCGTGCGCTCGGCGCTGAACAAGGATCTCGAGGCGCTGTCCAAGGTCTATGCCGAGCGTGCAAGGCAAATCGCGCACGAGACCGAGACCAATCGCACCCTGTCCTTGGTCCTGACCTGCCTCGCCGGCGTGGCGCTCGCCCTCGTCGTGATCGGCATCGTCATCATCGCCCGCTCGATCGCACGCCCCCTCTCCGCCATCACCGCGACCATCAAGCAGGTCGCTGACGGCGCCGAGAACGTCGTGGTGCCCCACTCTGACCGGGCCGACGAGATCGGCGCACTGGCACGCGCGATCCAGATCTTCCAGGACGCGATGGCGCGCAACCGCAACCTCGCCTCGCAGGTCTCGCAGGACTCCGCCGCGCGCGAGGAGCGCGCCCGCCACATCGAACAATCCGTCGACGCGTTTCGCGAGGCGATCGGCGCGATCATGCGCGGCCTCAGCGACAACGCCTCGGTCATGCGCGAGACGGCGCAGACCATCACCCGCGTCACCGCGGACGCGAGCAGCCGCGCCGGCACGGCGGCGAACGCCACCGAACAGGCTTCGCACAACGTCACGGCGGTGGCAGGCGCGGCCGAGGAGCTGTCTGCGTCGGTGGTGGAGATCGGCCGGCAGGTGCGGCAATCCGCCAGCGCGGTCGAGCAGACCGGCCAGCGCACCGAGAAATCGATCGCCGAGATCGAGAGCCTGGCGGCCGCCACGCAACGCATCGACGGCGTGCTCAGCCTGATCCAGGCGATCGCCGAGCAGACCAATCTGCTCGCGCTCAATGCCACCATCGAGGCCGCGCGCGCGGGCGATGCCGGCCGCGGCTTTGCCGTCGTCGCGCATGAAGTCAAGGCGCTCGCGGGGCAGACCGCGAAGGCCACGGCCGACATCAGCGAAAACGTCTCGATGATCCAGTCCTCCACCCGCAACGCGGTCGACGCCGTCCGCGAGATCGGCGGCGCAGTGCGCGAGATCAACGACGTCACCTCGGCGATCGCCGGCGCCATCGGCCAGCAGGACGCCGCCACGCGCGAGATCTCGTCCAACGCGCAATCGGCGGCCCAAGGCAACGAGACCCTCGTCGCCAACATCAGCTCGCTCCGCGACGCCATCGGCGAGACCGACACTGCAGCCTCCTCGGTGCTGACGGCTGCGAGCAGCGTGACCGAGACGGCGGAGACGCTGTCGCGCGAGGTGGAGAAGTTCTTCCAGAACCTGCGCTCGGGCGCAGCGGACGGCCGCGTCGCCAAGGCGGGCTAGCAGCACGTCCATCGCCAGCAGAGTCGGCGGTGGGGTCTCTCCAGCAAAAAACGCGAAAACAACCCCATGCACAGTAGCCGGGGACAGCGATATCAATGGCTTGGCTCTAGTCCAAATATATTCGTATTTTACGAAATGACATTTGACTCGTCGGGCAAAACACCGGCATGATGTCATCATGGCGAAGGCGCGCCGCCCGAGACCTTGGTCGTCCTGCCGAGGGAATGTACGCGCGAATTTTTCCCGCCAACGAAGCGTCGTGTCTCCACGCGTCAGGCACGCTTCCCGCCGATCGAGACAAACGCGATGAAGCCATCGAGGCGCTCGACTGTTCTGGACGGGCGTGTTGCTCGACGTTCTGATGCGACGGTTCAGCCAACCGGTCCGGGTGTCCAATCGCCGCCGGCAAGCGGCCGGACTTTTACGTCAGGAATGACCCCGCGCTCCAGGCTCGGATCGAAATGGCGCATCGTCCGCTCATTGAAGTCGATGATGCGGCCCGGCCTTAGCGGTCCCACGTCATTTATCCTGACGATGACCTTCTTGCCGACGGCCTCGACGAGGGCATATTTCGGCTTCGCGCCAAATTGGACCCCACCGAATTTCTTACGCAAGCTCGTCTTGATGGCGGCCGACCAGACCGAGGGATCATAGCGCTCGCCGGAAGCCGTCTTCGGGCCGCCCTCCTCTTTGCCGGGCTTGAACGGATTGTACATGGATGCCGCGCCAACGATCGCTTCCCCGGAAGCGGCATTGTCGGCGGCGCTTGAGTGAACCCCACCAGCTTCACATCGCGCAATAGAAACGGAAACGGCAAGCGCAACCACGGCGCCGCAAATTGCGGCGCTCGATCGAAACACCATTATATCTCCTGTGATTTTCGATTGTTCGGTTCCGATGCCGCAAATCGTTTTGCGGGTCGAGCCAACCCCTGGCTCCGGAACCGTTTGTAGGAACCCCAACGGTTCCAGCACGGCGTTTTAGTTGTCGCCGTCTAAGACAGACATTGCGTCAACAGCATGACGACGAGAGCCCCGACGAATAGCTGCGAACTGACAGTGCCGGCCCCTAACAAATCGGCAGAGGGCCGGCAAAGGACTATGCAGCCGAAATATTCCTCACGGTCGTCTCGGCCTGCTCGGCGAGCCAATTCACGAATAACTCGACGCTGCGATCGCCGATCAAATCGGCTGGCCACTGGGCAACCTGAATTTTCGTGCACTCGACTGCGGGGTAATCGGCGAGTGCGGACACGAGGCGTCCAGACGAAACCGCATCTGCCACAAGAAGTGAGCGCCCAAGTGTCACCCCGGCTCCTTCGGCCGCAGCCGACATGCACATTCCCATGTCGTCCAGCGTCAAGCTGCCAGCGGCAGCGCCCGATTTCGGCAATCCCAGGCGTCTAAACCAGGAGGGCCAACCCCAGTCGCCGGTCGCGTTGTCGCCTTTGTGGATGAGCGGCAGGGTCAGCAAGCCGTCGGGGTCCGTCAAGGGACGCCGCCGGGGCAACAGGTGCGGCGCACAGACGGGAAAAATCCGCTCCCAAAACAGCGGCAATTGAGTAGACGTCCGCCGTGCGTCTTCGCCGGCGTTCCAGACAATTCGCACGTCGAGCGGCCGCTTTGAACTGTCACCCGTCTCCAGTGGTTTGAGATCAACGTTGATCGACGGATATCGCGCCGTAAAATCTGGCAGGCGGCGGACGAGCCACCATGTTGCCAACGCCGAGCCGGCGCCCACGCGCAACGTCGTTCGGTTCGAGCGCCGCCGCACCTGAGCATCCAGCGCACCAAGCGCGTCGAGTGCTGCGGCAAGCTCTTGCCTAAGCTGCGCGCCGGCAGGTGTTATCCCGACCCCTGGATTCTGCCGCTGCAACAATGCAACCCCGAAATGGTCCTCCAGTTTTCGGATCTGATGGCTGACCGCACTCTGCGTGACGCCCAACTCCGCCGCGGCGCGCGTGAACGAGCCATGGCGGGTGACCGCGTCGAACGCGACAAGGGGCGCGAAGGGTGGCAAGCGGCGTGGCATCTCGATCTCCTCACGCCATGATACCGATTCATGAGGTTTTGAGGAACCATCATTCGACCAAAGCCCGTTGCCCGGCCATCCATGCTCCATGGAGGCCGAAACAACCATGCTCGACAAACCTCAGCACGACGATGATGAAATGCCGAGCGCCAGTTGGCTTGCCGATGACGGCCATCGCGGCAATCGCATGTCCCTGGAAACGGCGACGCTGCTTGCAGCGTGCTTGAGCGGCTCTCTGTTTCAAGTCGACCTGACGGCTCTAGCGGCTGCCTTACCCGATGTTGGCCACGATCTCGGTGCCGCTTCCGCACGAGCGGCCTGGGTCATCGACGTCTACAGCCTTGCCTTGATCTTCTGTTTGCCGATTGCAGGTAGCCTTGCCGACAGATACGGACGCGTTCAAATGTTCACCTGGGGTGCAGGGCTGTTTGGCCTGGCCTCTCTGCTGTGTGCGTGCGCCAACACGCTCGACGTTTTGCTGACATTCCGCACATTGCAAGGTATCGCCGGTGCCTGCATCACCAGCACCTCGTCTGCCCTCCTTGCTGGTGCTTACGAGGGGCCCCGACGTGCGCGGGCGTTTGGACTTTGGGGCACGATCGTCGGTGCCTCGATGGTCGCTGGCCCGCCGCTCGGATCGCTCCTGGCTGATACGATCGGGTGGCGCTGGATTTTCTGGATCAACTTGCCGCTTTGCGCCGTTTTGGTCTTCCTGGTGCTGTACAGAATTGGCAATGAGCTCGACCAGCAGCGTTCGAGCGCCAAGGTGGATTGGCTCGGTGCTGGCCTTCTTGCGACAATTTCGGCGGCGTTGGCGTTTATGTTGCTGGAAGCAGCTGCGCTTGGTGGCGTCGCCTCGGCGACGTTCCTGACGGGACTCGCCGCTTCGGGGATTGCGCTCCTCCTTTTCGTTTGGGTGGAACGCCGACATCCCAACCCGGCGTTCGATCTCAAGCTGTTCGGATCTCGGCAGTTCGTCGCGATGTGCCTCGTCCCGATGGCGGGATCGACCGGCTTCTGGTCGCTTCTCGTCTACGTGCCGCAATTGGCGCGCGGTCCGTTGGGTCTCAGTCCGTTTGAGGCGGGCTGGCTCCTGGTCGCGCTCACATTGCCGATGATGGTGTTGCCGCGCTATGGAGCGGTTTTGACGACCCGCATCCCATCACGCTCGTTCTTCTGTGGTGGTCTCGCGCTTATCGGGGTGGCTGACCTGGCCCTTGGTGCAATCTCCGGCGGAAACGTGGGGCCGGACACGCTGGTAGTGACAGTCATTGCGTTGCTCGTCAGCGGGTCAGGCTGTGCCGTGATCAACGCGCAGATCACTGCCGCCGCCGTGTCGGCGGTTCCAAGCGATCGTGCGGCGACCGCATCTGCCATCTGCGTCACGATGCGCCAAATCGGTTTCAGCTTCGGGATCGCACTTTTGGGCGCGGCCCTGCAGTTCAGTTCGAATGGCGACTATCTCGCCCCGTTTATCGTTGCAGGCGCATCGACCCTTGCTCTGACAGCCATCGTCTATTGGCTTATGGATGAGAAACCGGCTGCATAGCGGCGGGTGATCGACGGCAGTTCAGGAGCAAAAATCAAAGTGTCGGCGTTGCCGCAATCTGCTTCACCCCCATGAGCGGGCATCCGCCGTCTATGACTGCACGCCCTGGCTAAGAGCAACCACCTACCCCTCCATCACCCCGCCCCGCTTGATCAGCTCCTTCCCCACCGCAGCCAGATGCACCTGATCCGGCCCGTCGCCGATGCGGATGAAGCGGGCGTAGACATAGGCGCGGGCGAGGAACGTGTCCTGCGAGACGCCGGCGGCGCCGTGGATCTGGATGGCGCGGTCGATAACGCGGGCGGCCATGCTGGGCACCACGATCTTGGCGGCCGCAATCAGGTCGCGCGCCATCTTGTTGCCCTCGCGGTCCATCCTGTCGGCGGCTTGCAGCGTCAAGAGCCGCGCCTGCGCGATCTCGCAGAATGAATGTGCGATGTCCTCGCGCACCGAGCCCTGCTCTGCGAGCGGCTTGCCGAACGCCGTGCGGGAGACCGCGCGCTGGCACATCAATTCGAGCGCACGCTGGGCGCAGCCGATCAGCCGCATACAATGATGGATACGGCCGGGGCCGAGCCGGCCTTGCGCGATCTCGAAGCCGCGGCCCTCGCCGAGCAGGATGTTCTCTGCGGGCACGCGAACGTTCTCGTAGACGATCTCGGGATGGCCGACCGGCGCGTCGTCATAGCCGTAGGTCAGCATGTCGCGCACGATGCGCACGCCGGGCGTCGCTTTCGGCACCAGGATCATGGATTGCTGACGGTGGCGGTCGGGATCGTCAGGCGCGGTCTTGCCCATCACGATCAGGATCTCGCAATCCTCGTTCATCGCGCCGGAGGTGAACCATTTGCGGCCGTTGATGACGTAGTCGCCGCCGTCGCGCCTGATCTCGCACTGGATGTTGGTGGCATCGCTGGAGGCGACCTGCGGCTCCGTCATCGAGAAGCCGGAGCGGATGCGCCCCTCCAAAAGCGGCTTCAGCCAGCGCTCCTGCTGTGCCGGCGTGCCGTAATTGGCCAGCACCTCCATGTTGCCGACATCGGGCGCCGAGCAATTGAAGACCTCGGGCGCCCAAAGGATGCGGCCCATGATCTCCTTCACGGGCGCATATTCGAGATTGGTCAAGCCAGTGTTGTTAAGGTCTTGGCCGTGCTCGCCGGAGAGGAACAGGTTCCAGAGCCCCTGCTCGCGCGCCAGCCGCTTCAGGTCCTGAAGGACCTGCGGCGTCTTGTAGCGTGTCGCTTCCGGCTTCACCTGCTCGTAATAGAGCTCCTCGACCGGCTCGACATGCGTCCGCATGAACCGGCGGACGCGCTCTTGCAATTCCATCGAGCGGGCGGAGTGTTGAAAATCCATTCTTGATCCTCCCGTTCGCCGACCTTCGCGCCAGTATCGTAGGGTGGGCAAAGCGAAGCGTGCCCACCGCTTCTCTCGAAGCATTGATAGGTGGTGGGCACGGCGCAAGTGCGCCTTTGCCCACCCTACGATTCCGAACTCGCGGAGAGAGCTCCCTCAACCCGTTCGTCGACCTCGCGCAGTCCCCTCACGTGCCGCGCAATAGCTCGCTCGCGACGATCCAGTCATTGCCGTTGAACTGGAGCATATAGCCGTCCTTGATCGGGCGGAAATCCTGCGGCGTGGTGTTGAGCGTGATGCCGGGCATCAGCAGCGACAGCGGCACGTTCTTCAAATTGGCCGCCTGCGCCATGATGTTCTCGCGCGTCAGATTGTCCTTGCACTGCTTCAGCAAGACCACCAATGCCTCGGCAACGGTGTAGCCGTAGAGACCCGCGACGTTGTTGACGTCGGCATTGGGCAGGCGCTTCTTCATGAAGTCGATATAGGCCGTCATCGCCGGATCGTCCTTCGGCACCTCGACGAACGGCTTGAGCGAGCCGAGCGAGAGCACGCCCTTGCCGGCATCGAGGCCGGCCGGAACCATCACGGTGGCCTTGTTGGCGCAGCCCGAGGCGAGGAAGCGCGTCGCCTGCCAGCCGACCTCATGCGCTTTCCGGATCGCCTGGGCGCAGGCACGCGGCGTCACCGAATAGATCATGAACACGTCGGCCTTGGTGTTGGCGAGCGTCAGCACCTGGGAATCGACGGTGGGGTCGGCGACCTCGAAGCTCGACGCCATCGCGATCGCCTTGTCGGCGTCGGCACCAAGCGCTTCCTTGACGCCGCGCAGATATTCCTTGCCGGCATCGTCATTCTGATAGAGCACCGCGAAGCGCGCGTTCGGGTTCTTGGCACGGGCATAGGCGACGTCGATGGCGGCCTCGCTGGTGTAGTTCGGTGCCCATGGCAGCGCCATCGACCAGGGCATGTTGGCGGGGTCGTTCCACTTCGAGGCCGAGCTGATCAGAAACAGCTGCGGCACCTTGTTGCTGTTGAGATATTTCGCGATCGCCGAGCTCGGCGCGGTGCCCATGGTCGCGAAGATGAAGGCGACGCCGTCGCCTTCGACCAGCCGCCGCGCCGCTTCCATGGTCTTCGGCGGCGAGAAGGCGTCGTCGAGCGACAGGAGATTGAGCTTGCGGCCGTTGATCCCGCCCTTCTCGTTGACCTCGTCGAAATAGGCCGAGATCACCCTGCCGGTGATGCCGAGCGGCGATGCGGGGCCGCTATAGGGCATGGTGTTGCCGATCTTGATCTCGGTGTCGCTGATGCCGGGACCGTAAGATTTCTGCGCGGAGACAGGCGTGGACAAGCAGGCAGCCAAGGCTGCAGCCAGGACCAAAGCGGCTTTCATGGTTTCTCCCCGGTGATGATCGCCGCGCTGGTCGGAAGGCGCGGCGTGCTGCTTTTTGCCAGCACGCCAGATCAGCGGAGTTCCGTGAGAGGGTCTTGCGTCGAGTTGCTGATCAGTGGCGCCGCTTCAGGCTGAAGCCCAGGCTCACCCACCCCGCGCCCGCCATGATCAGGTCGATGCCGAGAAACAGGCCGAGGATGTAGACGCTGTTCACCGGCCAACGTGCCAGGATCAACAGCCCCAGCAGCAGCGTGATGGCGCCCGAGAGCGCCACCCAGACCCATGGACTTTCACGCTTCATGCTGAAGGCGAGAAAGAGCCGGACGGCGCCGGAGGCGAGCAGCGATGCGCCCAGGAACAGAGTCAGCAACACTGCAGCAAACAGCGGGTTCTCGAAGGTGAGAAAGCCCGCGATAACATAGAGTACGCCGAGCAAGGCCCAGATCACAAACTTGCCCCAGCTTTTCATCTGGAACGCGCCGATGATTTCGGCCGCGCCCGCGACGATCATCATGGCGCCAACCACGATGACGCTCGCCACCGTCGCCATTACCACGCTGCCAAGTGCGACGAAGCCGGCGACGAGGTAGACGACTCCCAAGGCTACGATCCAGCCCCATTTGGCATCCAGGGCCGAGATCCCGGAGCCCAGGCCGGAAGGATGGGAGGTATCCGAGGCACTTGTCATGACGGTGACTCCTGCATGGAAGCCCGCGAGCACAGGCCAGTATAGCGCGCGCCGCACCGGGACAACAGCCAGCACAGCAGCCCTCGCGGCCAGCAACATTGACGCAAATCAAGACCGGATGCGCGCCTCAGCCGCGTGTTCGCTCCATCTCCAGCTCGGCCTTGAGATTGTCGAGATCCCTATAAATTGAAGCAACCGCGAGGACGCGGCCGCCCTTGCGATACTTCAGCAGGCAGTCCTTGCCGGAAATGCTGCCGTCGATCGCGATGTCGTCGAAGCTCTCGGCATGGCCGACATAGTTGATCGGTACGTCATAGTGCTGAGACCAGAAGAACGGCACGGCTTCGAAGCGCTCGCGCTTGCCGAGCATGTTGCGTGCCGCGGTCTGGCCCTGCCGCTCCGCCACGACCCAGTGCTCGACGCGGATGGTTTGCCGCGAATGCGGATCGGGCCAGCGCGCGATGTCGCCGGCCGCGAAGATACCGGCTATGCTGGTCTCCAGATATCCGCTGACGCTGACGCCCCGGTCGGCCGCAAGTCCCGCTTGCTCGGCGAGCGCGAGGCGCGGCTTGACGCCGATGCCGACCACGACCAGGTCGGCCTCGATCACGCCGCCGCTATTCAACGTGGCGCGCGTGCCGTCCAGCTTCTCCACCGTGTCCTCGAGATGGAAGTTGACGCCGTTCTCCTCATGCAGCGCGCGCACGAAGTCGCCCATCTCGGGACCGAGCACCTTCTGCATCGGCCGTTCGTCCGGCGCGACCACGTGCACCTCGATCTTGCGTGCCCGCAAGGAGGCCGCAACTTCGAGGCCGATGAAGCTGGCGCCGATTACCAGCGCGCGCTTGGCGCTGGCGGCCGCCTTGATGATGGCGCGGCTGTCGGCGACGGAGCGCACCGTGTAGACATGAGGCTGGTCGGCACCCGGAATCTGCAATCTGACCGGCTCGGCGCCGGTCGCGAGCAGCAGCCGATCGAACGGCAGCCTGTCGCCGTTGCCCAGCGTCACGCTGCGCGTCTTCGCCTCGATCGCGGCGACATTCGTGTTGAGCCTGAGATCGATGCCGGCGTCCCGATAGTAGTCCTCGCCCCGCAGCGGCAGCCAATCCTCCGGCGCGTTGCCCGCGAGGTAATCCTTGGAGAGATTGGGCCGGTCCACCGGCATCGCGCTGTCATTGCTAAGCATGGTGATGGCGCCGGCAAAGCCCTCGCGACGGAGCGTCTCCGCCGCCGCGAAACCCGCCGCGCCGCCGCCGATGATAACGAATTTTTCCGGCGTTGGCGCTGTCCGATGAGGCGCCGGAGGCTTCGGCATCTCGCGCTTGCGCTCAACGATGATCTTGTCCTGATCGCGCGAGACCTCCCACACCGCCAGCGCATTCAGCGCCGGCGGACGGGTCGCCTCGCCTGACCGCAAGGAGAAGCAGGCGTGGTGCCAGGGACAGCGGATGGTGTCGCCAACCACCAGTCCTTCGGCGAGCGGGCCGTGATAGTGGCTGCAGGCCGGCTCGATCGCAAAGATCTCGCTGCCGGCCTGCACCAACAGAACGTCTTCCTCGCCGACATGGCCGAGCAATTTGCCGCCCTTGAACGCGGCGAGCGTCACGCCCCTGCTCAGGTCGGGCCCGCTTGGCTTCTTGTCCTCAGTCATGGCGTTGCCTCCTTGGGTCGCCGCGGATCAATCGTCCGAATTGGCCAGCCCCAGCAGCTCCTGGCGTGTCAACGCATTGTCGCGGAACACGCCGAGCATGCGGCTGGTGACGAGATCGGTCCCGGGCTTGTGCGCGCCGCGCGTGGTCATGCAGTGATGCGTTGCCTTGATGATGACCCCGACGCCTTCGGGCCTCAGCACATCGTTGATGGTGTTGGCGATCTGTGCGGTCATCTTCTCCTGGATCTGAAGCCGCTTGGCGTAGATGTCGACGAGACGCGCGAGCTTGGAGATGCCGACGACGCGCCCTTGCGGGATATAAGCGACCCAGGCGCGGCCGACGATCGGTGCCATGTGGTGCTCGCAATGGCTTTCGAAGCGAACACCGCGCAGAACGATCATCTCGTCATAGCCTTCGATCTCCTCAAACGTCTTTTGCAGGATTTCGGTCGGATCCTGCGCATAGCCGGAGAAATACTCCTCGAAGGCGCGGGCGACCCGGCCCGGCGTATCGCGCAGACCGTCGCGCGCGGGATCATCGCCGGCCCAGCGGATCATGGTCCGGATCGCCTGCTCGACCTCCGCCCTCTCAGGCCGCTCGCTCGGCGCCTGCGCGACCGCGACACGTTCCAGCCTGCGCGTTTGCGTCTTCATCGAAAACCTCCCCTGCAACGAACCGCATACAGAAAGCGGCCCCACAGCTTGGACGGCTGCGATTGGAAAAGGTTCCCGGGATCAGGAAAAATCGGAAGCTGCGAGAGCGGCAAGACAGTGGGGACGAGAAACCCGGCTCTATGAGGCCGCTTTCCGCACATCGAGCACGGCCTGCGCCCATTCGGCCGGCCGCTCCTGCGGCAAATTGTGGCCGGCCCTTGCAAAGACGCGCCGCTCGAAAAAGCCCTCGAATTTGCCTGCATGGTGCGCCGTGCCGGAATTGACGCCGTCGCTGTCGCCATCGATCGCGATGGTCGGCACCCGGACCGGCGGCTGGGCGGCGAGCTTCGCCTCGATCGCGGCATAGGCGGGATCGCCCGCGACCAGCGCGTAACGATGTCGATAGGAGTGGATCACGACATCGACGAAATCAGGATTGTCGAACGACATTGCGCTGGTCTCGAACGTCGCATCGTCGAACGCCCATGTCGGCGACCACATCGACCAGAGCTGGCGCGCAAAACCGCGCCGGTTGCGCTCCAGCGCGCGGCGGCCGCGCTCGTTGTGGAAGAGATATTGATACCAGAGCGCCGCCTCCTCCGGTGGCGAAGCCGGCTCCATCGAACGCGCGATGTTCTGGATGTTGTAGGAATTGCCCGAGACGAGCGCGATCACGCGCTCCGGATGCAGCACCGAGACCACGCAGGCCGCGCGCCCGCCCCAGTCGTAACCGCCGACCACCGCGCGCGAGATTCCAAGCGCATCCATGAAGGCCAGCAGATCGGCGCCAAGCGCCGCCTGCTCGCCGGAGCGCAACGTCGCAGCGGAGCGGAATCGCGTCGGCCCGTAGCCGCGGAGCCAGGGCACCAGCACCCGCGCGCCCGCTTGCGCGATGATCGGCGCGGTCTCGGCATAGGCGTTCACGTCGTAGGGAAAGCCGTGACCCATGATGCAGGGCCAGCCGTCCGGCGCGCCGTATTCACGATAGGCAATGTCGAGGATATCGGTGGCGATTGTTTTTTGTTGCATGATCGACTGACCGATTTGCAATGTCGTAGCCCGCAT
Source organism: Bradyrhizobium sp. MI1.3 (assembly GCF_055811695.1). NCBI lineage: Bacteria > Pseudomonadati > Pseudomonadota > Alphaproteobacteria > Hyphomicrobiales > Nitrobacteraceae > Bradyrhizobium > Bradyrhizobium sp. MI1.3. Next base: position 53,452 of record NZ_JBVVPQ010000047.1, read on the forward strand.
GCAGCGAAGCGGAATGCGGGGCGGTGCGTGCGCAGCGACAGGTTTCCCGGATTGCGCTTCGCTCCATCCGGGCTACGAGAGTCCGCCCTACTTCTGCGGCCCGGACAACGTGATGTCGCGTTCGGCGCGGAACACGTTGCTGTAGAGGTTGGCGATCCACTGCCGACCGATCTCGGTCTTGTTGAGGTAGCCGATCTCGGTCTGAATGTGCGGTGCGACGCTATTCCAATAGAACTGCGGATAGCGGTTCACGATATCGGCCGGCGAATCGTAACCGAGCTGGCGGTTCATGCCGACTTCTTCGAATTCGTAATAGAGCGCGTTGGCCTTGCGCAGATAGTTGGGGTCGCCGAGTTGCCCGATGAAATCGGCAGCGCGCAGGATCGAGGCGTCGTCGTCGTATTCCTGCCCTTCGCGGGCCGGGAAGCGGGTTCCCTCGATGGCGCGGGCGACGCGCTCGCTGTCCACGCCCCGAACTTGCGGCAGCCGCCGCCGTACAAAAAGCTTCGAGCGATCGACGTGATACATCATCAGGCTGGCATCCGAAGCGCCACGCGGCAGCGCCACCTTGGTGCCGGAATCATCGATGATGAAACCGTCTTCATCATCCTCCGGAAACAGACCGCGGACATAGCCGATGTCGTGCGCAAGGCATGCGATCAGAACGTTGATGTAGTCCTCAGCCGCAAGATGCGTGTGGAGATTACGTCCCATCAGGATCGCCTGAGCGGCCAGCGTCACCAACATCGTGTGCTCGATGTTGTGATAGAGTGCGTCGCTGTTGCCGATGCATTCCATCGCCGTCCGAGTCGAGCCTTCCAGCACTCTGGCGTAGGACTCGTCGTACCGACGACGCATGAACGATCCCAGCAACTTCTCCAGGGTCTCCGCCGCCAGTTTCGGTAACGTGATCATGGATGCAGCCCCGCTTGTCGGTGGTGTTCCACGCCAACTCCCGACGTCTCATTCATGTCCTCGACGCAAAGGCCAGCTTAGCCCAACTTGGGCCGACTGGCCAAACCCGGGAACGAAAATACGGAAATATGTTGCGGTTGTGCCCCGCGATATCGCGATTGCGGTGCCGGCCCGACACACCCGGGCTGGGCGTCGCGGGCACGGCAGGACCCGTAATCATTCCACCAGAAGCACGTCGACGGCGACGTCGAGCTTCTGCTTCGGCGAGCCGACGATGATGCCGTCGACCGGCGAAACGTCGGAAAAGTCGCGGCCGACCGCGAGCACGATATGATCGCCAGCAACCATAAGATCGTTGGTCGGATCGAAATCGACCCAGCCAAGCTCCTCCCCGCACCACAGCGACACCCAGGCATGGGTAGCGTCGGCGCCCTGCAGGCGCGGCTGGCCCGCCGGCGGAATGGTGCGCAGATATCCGCTGACATAGGCCGCGGGCAGGCCCAGCCCGCGCAAGCCCGCAATCATCACATGGGCAAAATCCTGACAGACGCCATGGCGCTTGACGAAGACCTCGTCAAGCGGCGTCGAGATCACCGTCGCTTTGGGGTCGTAGCGAAATTCGGTGCGGATGCGATGCATCAGATCGACCGCCCCGGCGAGGATGGCTGCGCCGGGCGCGAAGCTTTCCGCCGCATAGGCGCTGACCGGTCCCAGCACCGGGACCAGCGGGCTCGCAAAGACATAGCCGACCGGCGATGACGGCCCGAGGCTCGTCGCCTCGAAGGCGATGTCGCGAATGTTCTCCCAGGTCGGGCTGGCAGCGGCGCGCGCCGGCGGCTGGCGCGACACCTTGACGCGAGAGCGGGAATCGATACGCAAAGTGCGATGCGCGGCCTCGATCACGACGCTCTCGGTCAGGGTGCCGAAGAAATCGCGCCGGACGCTACGCTCCGCGGGGCGCGGACGAATCTCGACCTTATGCGAGATCAGCTCCTGGCCATGGCCGCTCCCCGGCTCCAACCGCAGCGTGCAGCGGGCGAAGCTGACCGGACTCTCGTATTCGTAGGTGGTGACGTGGCGGATATCGTAGATCACGCCAGCCCCGTCAGTTTTTCCGGGCGGCTGGCATTGGGGCCGTGCGGGAAATAGTGCTGCCCGACTGCCTCGGCGAGGCTGAGCAGATCCTGCTCCAGGGCGAACAGCGTCTTGACCTCGAGCTTCTCGGCCTCCGCGGTCGCGAGCATCGCCTGCATCGCGACCGCAAGCCGCTGCGGCTTCTCGATCAGGCCATGCTCCTTCAGGCTCGGCAGTGCGGCGATGTGCTCGTTCAGCGCCGTCACCTGGAACGCCACCGAACGCGGATTGTAGCTGTCGAGCACGGCGAGGTCCCGCACCGGCGCCAGGATCGGCGCCAGCAGATAGCGCGAGCGGTAGGTGATCTGGCAATCCACCAGCGTGAGCAGGATATCGAGATCCTCGTCGCCGGCTTCGTCATAGGCAAACTGCCGGGCAAAACGCGTGGTGTTGATGGCGCGCTCGGTGCGGCGGCCGATATCGAGGAAGCGCCAGCCGGCGGCGCGGTTCATGTTCTCATGCGCAAGGCCGGCAAAGCTCGCGAGCTCCTGCAGGGTCAGCTCGGCCGCGCTCAGCACGCTGTCGTCGTCCTCGACCTCAAAGGCCAGCCGCTCGGTCATCTCGGTGATGACCTGCCAGGCATCGGGCGACAGCCGCTCGCGCAAGGAGGTCGCCGTGCGCTGGGCCGCGCGGACCAGCGACAGTGCCGAGCCGAAACGCTCCGGGCTCTGCAGCGCCTCGGCGACGATGCGGCCGGGCGCCGCGCGCGAGGTCTGCGAGATCGCGCCCCAGGTCACCAGCAGGCGCTGGATACGCTCGGCCGATTGCAGCGACGCCGCGGTGCCCTTGTTGGGCCCGCTCGGCGAGCCCAGCGCCCGCACCAGCCGCAGCGTCGCCTCGGCGCGTTCGAGATAGCGGCCGAGCCAGAACAGATTGTCGGCGGCGCGACTCGGCAGCACGCCGGCGATACGGCGGATGCGCACCTTGTCGACCGCAGGCAGCAGCGTCGCGGTCGAGACCTGCTTGTCCGAGACCACCCAGACGTCGGCGGAACGCGCGCCGTCCCCCATCGACACCGCGCGCGCATCCGGCTGCTCGGCGATCCGGCAGAAGCCGCCGGGCATGATGGCCCAGCCGTCGGGAGTTGCGGCCGCGAACACGCGCAGCACGAAGGGGCGCGGGGTGATCTGCCCCTGCTCCCACACCGGCATGGTCGAGAGCCGCACCACCTCCTGGCCGACATAGTCCATGCCGCGCGCGCTGATTGCGTCGATCAGGCGCTGGCGTTCGGCCGCATCGAGCTCGCTCGCGAGCACGGGGCCATTGCTGTCGAAGCCGGGAACGCCGCGGCGATAGGCCCCCTCGATCGCGACCCGGTCGAGCCGCGACAACACCTCGTCGCGCGCCGAGCGCTGGCCGCACCACCAGGTCGCGATGTGCGGCATCTTCAGCTCCTCACCGAGCAGGCGGCGGCTGAGCGCCGGCAGGAAGCCGAGCATCGCGCGCGCCTCCAGGACGCCCGAGCCCGGCATGTTGGCGACGACGACGCCGTCCTTGCGCAGCACGTCGATCAGGCCGGGCACGCCGAGCCGCGAGGAGGCATCGAGTTCGAGCGGATCGAGCGAATTGGAATCGACGCGGCGCAGCAGCACGTCGAGGCGCTTGAGGCCCGCAACCGTGCGGATGTGGATATGGTTGTCGCTGACGGCGAGATCGTCGCCCTCGACCAGCAGGAAGCCGAGATAGCGCGCCAGCGTCGCGTGCTCGAAATAGGTCTCGCTGAAACTGCCCGGCGTCAGCACGCCGATCCGCGGCTCGTCGCGGTCGGCGCGCGCCCGAAGACTGTCGCGAAAGGCCTCGAAGAACGGCGCGACGCGCGGCACGTTCATCGACTTGTAGAGATCCGAGAAGGCGCGCGAGAGCACCAGGCGGTTCTCCAGCGCATAGCCCGCGCCCGACGGCGCCTGCGTGCGGTCGCCGAGCACCCACCAGCGGCCGTCGGGCCCGCGGCCGACATCGGCGGCATAGAGCGAGAGATAGCGCCCGCCCGGCGGCGGCACGCCGCAGACGGGGCGGAGATATTCGGGGCTCCCGGCGATCGCGGCCGCCGGCAGCGCGCCTTCGGCGACGAGGCGGCCCTCGCCATAGATGTCGCGCAGCACGAGCTCGAGCAGCTCGGCGCGCTGGGTGATGCCGTCGGACAGCTGCTTCCAGTCGGCCTCGTCGATCAGCAGCGGCAGATGGCTGATCGACCAGGGCCGGTCGGCGCTCTCGCCGGGCGCGCGATAGGTGACGCCGGCCTCGCGGAGATGACGGTCGGCCATGCCGAACCGCCGCTCGACCTCGTCGGGCGCGAGCCCGCCGAAGGCATCGAAGAAGCGGCTCCAGACGGCGCGGGGCTTGCCGTCCGGGCCGAGAAACTCGTCGGGGATGCCGGGAAGGCGCTTATAGTCGCGGACCCATTGCGCAAAACGGCGCTGGCCTTCACGTTGACCTTGCGCCTTACCCGCCTTGTCGTCCTCTTCGGCTGCGCCCTCGGCCATGCGCCTCTCCCTGCCCCCGCATCATACTCATTGCAGGAGCGGGGACCGCAAGTCGAGGGTCAGCGGAAACTCATTTGTGCGTTCCTCGGGCGGCGGCTGCATCGGGCCCGGCGTATGGCCGTGGTCCTGGAAGCGCGCCAGCCGCCGCGCCTCGGCCTCGTAGGTGTTGACCGGCTTGGTGTCGTAGCTGCGGCCGCCGGGATGGGCGACGTGATAGACGCAGCCGCCGAGCGAGCGGCCGTTCCAGGTGTCAATGAGGTCGAACGTCAGTGGCGCGTGAACGGGAATGGTGGGGTGCAGGCCGGAGGCCGGCTGCCAGGCCTTGAAGCGGACGCCGGCCACGGCTTCGCCGGAGCGGCCGGTGGCGGTCATCGGCAGGCGACGGCCGTTGCAGGTGACGATATGGCGGCCCTCGACGAAGCCTTCCGCCTTGACCTGAAGCCGCTCGACCGATGAGTCGACATAGCGCACGGTGCCGCCGGCCGAGCCCTCCTCGCCGAGCACGTGCCAGGGCTCCAGCGCCTGCCGCAGCTCCAGCGTCACGCCGCCATGATGGATGCGGCCGAAGGCGGGGAAGCGGAATTCGAGCTGGGCCAGATACCATTCGGGCTCGAACGGATAGCCGGACTGCTTCAACTCGGTCAGCACTTCGAGGAAATCTTCCCAGATGAAGTGCGGCAGCATGAAGCGGTCGTGCAGCGCGGTGCCCCAGCGCACGAACTTGCCTTGTTGCGGCTCGCGCCAGAATTTTGCGATCAGCGCGCGGATCAGCAGCTGCTGCGCCAGCGACATGCGCGGATCCGGCGGCATTTCGAGCGCGCGGAATTCGACCAGGCCGAGGCGGCCGGTCGTGCCGTCCGGTGAATAGAGCTTGTCGATGCAGATCTCGGCGCGATGGGTGTTGCCGGTGATGTCGACAAGGAGATGCCGGAACAAGCGATCCACCAGCCACAGCGGCGCCTGAGTGCCCGGCGGCGGCACGTGCGTGAGCGCCACCTCGAGCTCGTAAATGCTGTCGTGGCGGGCTTCGTCGATGCGCGGTGCCTGGCTGGTCGGGCCGATGAACAGGCCGGAGAAGAAATAGGACAGCGACGGATGACGCTGCCAGTGCAGCACCAGGCTCTTCAACAGATCAGGCCGGCGCAGGAACGGCGAGTCCTGCGGGCTCGAGCCGCCGACCACGACGTGATTGCCGCCGCCGGTGCCGGTGTGGCGGCCGTCGACCAGGAAGCGATTGGCGCCGAGGCGCGTCTTGCCGGCATCTTCATAGAGCCCGGCGGTGATGTCGACCGCCTCGCGCCAGTTTTTTGCCGGCTGGACGTTGACCTCGATCACGCCGGGATCGGGCGTCACCTTGATGACGTCGACGCGCGGATCGAATGGCGGCGGATAACCCTCGACGTGGACCTGGAGCTGCATCTCCTCGGCCGTGGCTTCGAGCGCCGCGATCATCTCGAGATAATCCTCGATCTGCTCGACCGGCGGCATGAAGGCACAGAGCACGCCATCGCGAACCTCGACCGACATCGCGGTGCGGACCGGGACGGAGGTGTTGAGCTCTTCCGGCTCAAGCCGCTCCGGCGAGTCGGGACGCGCCGGAAGGCTGAACACCGGCAGCTTGCCGCGGGCCTCCATCGGGTCCCGCTCGACGATGTAGGGATATTGATCGGGCGGGACATAGCCGAGCGAGTCCAGCGGCAGGCGCAGGCCGAGCGGCGAATCGCCCGGCATCAGGAACAGATGACTGCGCCGGAGCTGCCAGCGCTCGCTGCGCCAGCGTGGTGCCGCGTTCCAGCGCTGCACCGGCAGCACGAAGCCGCGAGGATTGTTGAGCCCCTGCTCGAACACCCGCGCCATCCGCGCGCGGGCCTCCGGATCGGACAATTTGGAATCGGAGGGATCGACGTTGACGGGAAGCTCGGATTCCTTCTGCAGCCAGTACGCGGTGTCCTCATAGGCCGGCATGATGTAACCGGGATCGAGGCCAAGCCGTAACGCCGCGCCTTCCACGAACGCCTGGACGTCCTTGGCCTGTGCCGGCCGCGGATTTTCAATGCTGGCAATGAGGTCGGCATTCTTCCAGATCGGCACGCCGTCCTTGCGCCAGTACAGGCCGAACGCCCAACGCGGCAGGCTTTCGCCGGGATACCATTTGCCCTGCCCGAAGTGCAGCAGGCCCCCGGGTCCGAAACGCGCGCGCAGGCGGCGGATCAGATCGTCGGCGAGCCCGCGCTTGGTCGGACCGACGGCATCCGTGTTCCACTCGGCGCCTTCGAGATCATCGACGGAGACGAAGGTCGGCTCGCCGCCCATGGTCAGACGCACGTCCTGCGCCGCAAGATCGCCGTCGACCTGCTCGCCGAGATCGTTGAGCCGTATCCAGGATTCGTCCGAGAACGGTTTTGTGATGCGCGGCGCCTCGCGAATGCGCTTGACGCTCATGTCGAAGGCGAATTCGACCTCGGCAAAGCCGGCCCCGCCGGAGATCGGCGCGGCCGAGCGGTAGTGCGGCGTCGCCGCGACCGGGATGTGGCCCTCGCCCGCGAGCATGCCCGAGGTCGCGTCGAAGCCGATCCAGCCGGCGCCCGGCAGGTAGACCTCGGCCCAGGCGTGGAGATCGGTGAAATCGTTCTCGACCTCCGGCGGCCCCTCGATCGGATCGATGTCGGGACGGACCTGGATCAGATAGCCGGAGACGAAACGGGCGGCGAGACCGAGATGACGGAAGGTCTGGATCAGAAGCCAGGCGGAGTCACGGCATGAGCCGGCCGCGGAGGAGAGCGTCTCCTCCGGCGTCTGCACGCCCGCCTCCATGCGGATGACGTAGCCGATCTTTTTCTGCAGCTCCCTGTTCAGGTCGACCAGGAAGTTGACGGTGTTCGGGGCTTCGGGCGGGATCGTGTCGAGATATTTCGCGAACAGCCGATCGGGCTTGACGGTCTCGAGATAAGGCGCGAGTTCGGTCTTGAGATCTTGCGTATATTCGAACGGAAAGCTGTCGGCATAGGGCTCGACGAAGAAGTCGAACGGATTGACCGTGGTCATCTGCGCCGTGAAATCGACCTCGATCTTGAGCTCGGTCGTCTTCTCCGGGAAGACATAACGCGCGATCCAATTGCCCAGCGGATCCTGCTGCCAGTTCACGAAATGATTGGCCGGCGTGACCTTGAGCGAATAACTCAGGATCGGCGTGCGCGTATGCGGCGCCGGCCGCAGACGGATGGTCTGCGGGCCGAGATCGATCGGGCGGTCGTATTTGTAGTGCGTGACGTGGTGTAATGCGACGTAGATCGACACGGGGTGCGGTACTCCAGCAGCTTTTTTGAGCAGAACACCGCTGGTGACCTCGATCAAGCACTAACAACGGGCAAAGGGTGCCTACGCAAGGTGCGGGCGGTCGCTTTCTTCCTTCTCCCCTTGTGGGAGAAGGTGGCGCGAAGCGCCGGATGAGGGGTACGTCTCCGCGAATTCCGGCGTGAGAGGTGCGCGCGGAGAGAGACCCCTCGCCCGTCTCGCTGCTGAGCGGCGAGCCACCCTCTCCCACAAGGGGAGAGGGTTAGCAGAGTGCATCTGCATCGAAGGCCCTACGCCGCTGACGTCAGCCGTTGCAGGA